>CALNFG010000091.1 GCA_939792625.1 uncultured Prevotella sp. | reverse complement strand
TGATAACTTCTTTAACTTCTCTAACTTCTTAAAATAACTTCTCTAACTTCTTATTAAAAACCTGCTGCTAACAGAAGTGTGAAGCAATCCTGTCACGGCACTGCTCCATGAGCCATTTAGGAGTACTCGTGGCGCCACATATTCCTATGGTCTTTATACCTTCGGTCCACGACGGGTCTATCTCGTCGGGGCCTTCGATGAGATGGCTGTTGGGATTGACGCTGCGGCACTCGTTGAACAGCACGCGGCCGTTACTGCTCTTGCGGCCGCAGACAAAGAGGATGAGGTCGTGCCTTATGGCAAAGGCGCTGATGTTGGGCATGCGGTTGGCCACCTGACGGCATATCGTGTCGAAACTCTTGAACGTGGCCGACGGCGATATATGAGCCTGGATGTAGTCTATTATGCGGTGAAACTCGTCAAGTGACTTTGTCGTCTGGGAGTAAAGATATATGTCACGGTCAAAGTCGAGCGTCTTAACTCCGTCAAGGTCTGCCACAACAATGGCCCGTCCTTTGGTCTGGCCGACAAGTCCCAGCACCTCGGCATGCCCGGGCTTACCGAATATTACGATTTGGGCATCGGGCGCTGAGTCGAACTTCTGCTTTATCCTGCGCTGCAGCTGCAACACCACGGGGCAAGTGGCATCGATTATCTCGATGTTATTCCGCCGGGCCGTCTCGTAAGTCTCCGGTGGCTCGCCGTGCGCACGCAGCAATACTTTTACGTCATGCAGCCTGTTCAGGTCGTCGTGGTTGATTGTTATCAGTCCCATCTGCCTCAGCCGTTCACACTCCATTCCATTATGCACGATGTCGCCAAGACAGTAGAGAGTCTTGCCGGCCGCAAGTTCTTCTTCGGCCTTACGTATGGCAGTGGTCACGCCGAAACAGAATCCGCTGCCGTTGTCTATTTCTATCTGCATATCCTTATTGCACGTCTGTAAGTTCTTTTATTTTTCTCTGAAATACAGTTCCAGCAGTTCGTTGGCCGCCGCAAAGCTCGTACGTTTGCCCGTCAGCACGGAGCGTTCGGCTTCCTGCAGGCGTTGCTGTATGAGCGGATTGTTGTAGAAGTTGTTGCGCAGATGCTCGTTTATGCTTTCATACATCCAGTATTTGCTTTGCTCGTTACGCCTGAAATCAAAGTATCCGTTGTCCTTTACAAAACTGAAATACTCGTACACCATGTCCCAAATCTCTTTAATTCCGGTACCGTAAAAGCCGCTGTAACACATCACTTTGGGCTGCCATCCGCTGTCTGTCGGCGGGAAAAAGTGCAGCGCGTTGCGGAAATTTCGTGCCGCCAGATGACACTTGTCAACGTTCTCACCGTCACACTTGTTAATCACTATGCCGTCGGATATTTCCATTATTCCGCGCTTTATGCCCTGCAGCTCGTCACCCGTCCCTGCAAGCTGTATGAGCAGGAAGAAGTCTACCATCGAGTGGCAAGCCGTCTCGCTCTGCCCAACTCCGACGGTTTCGACGAATATTTTGTCGAAACCCGCAGCTTCGCAGAGTATTATCGTCTCACGTGTCTTGCGGGCCACGCCGCCGAGAGAGCCGGCCGTCGGACTGGGACGGATGAATGCGTCCGGATGCAGAGCCAGCTTCTCCATGCGCGTCTTGTCGCCGAGAATACTGCCTTTGGTACGCTCCGAACTCGGATCAATGGCCAACACTGCGAGTTTTCCGCCAAAACGTTCAAGCACATGGATGCCGAACAGGTCTATCGACGTGCTTTTTCCGGCACCCGGCACACCGCTGATTCCTATGCGCACAGAGTTTCCGCTGTGGGGCAGACACTTCTCTATCACCTCCTGCGCCCGTGCTTGATGGTCAGGATTTACGCTCTCTATGAGAGTCACGGCCTGACTCAATATGGTGACATTGCCATTCAGTATGCCTTCCACCATCTCTCCAACCGACATCTCATGACGCCTGTAACGCCCGCGTTTAAGGTACGGATTGACAATCGAGGGCTGGTCAACTCCGGCATTTACCGTCAGTCCTTTATATTCTTTGCTGTTCTCCGGATGGTCCATATCTTTATTTTTTAGTTAAAATGAATTAAGAAGTTAAAGCAGTTATCAGACTACCTGACTAAATTTATTTTACCTCAACGTGTATTACCACCTTTGACTTGTTCGGGTCGTTGGTTATCATCAGCACACGCGGTTTGCTTCTTGCGTTCTTCAGATGCTTCTTATAAGCCGTAATCTTCAGCTTTGCCGACTCCCCCGGATCAAGGCGCGACTTGTTCAGACGCACTTTCAGACCTGTGGTAAACATCTGCATCGAGGTTATGTTCAGACGGCTCTTGCCCTGATTCTCGATGATGATAGTGCCGCTTTTCTCGTCTTTATCGTCAAACGAGCCTAAATCAAGAGTCTCAGCCGAAAGCTTCATTACCGGAGCATTCAACCTCTGCGTCTCTGACATGTTTCTGAATTCAGGCAGCAATACCGCCGAAACAGAAATCTCTTTGTCGTCACTCACCTTGTCGCCGGGAAACATACCGAGATATATCGACGACTGGGTCAGACCGTAGCTGCGCAACTTCGTTGAGTTAAGAGTTATCGTAGCCACTCCGCCATGACCGGGAGCTATTGTCGTTGGCGACACCGATGCCGAGAGATAATCCGGCAGATGCATCACAACCGGACTGACGTTCTCAGTTCCGCTGTTCACGAAATGTATCTTCTGCACAGGCTTTTCACCAAGATTCACATCGTCAAACTCTATGTTGTTCTTGTCTGCATGCACACTGCCGAGCGTGAAGTCATACAGACCGTTGAAGTCTGTCAGATGATCAACCACCACACCGCGCATGGTCAGATAAAAAGGTTTGTCTGACGCATTGCTGTATATCGCCGCTTCTTTATAGAAATGTCCCAGCTGACGGGCATCAAACGTAACCTCAACAACAAAATTATCACCCTTCGCAATAGTGCCTTTGGGATATTCTGCCACCACACAGTCGCAACTTGTCCTCACCGTGTCTATTATCAAGTCACTGCCCTTGTTACGTAATTCAAACTTTGCGGTCACCGGACTTTCATACAGCACGTTGCCGCAATCTATAACTTCGTGCTTGGCCGAGATACGCTGAGCCGACACTCCAAGTGCCGACATGGCAAGCACTGTCAAAAATATTATTCTTCTGTTCATATTGTTCAAGTTAACAAAATTCAGCCTATCCGCGGCTTCAGTCTTTTACTTCTACCGTCAGAGATGCCGTCCTCGCCGAATATTCAGGTGAGTAAGCGCAAACGGCCGTACATATACCGGTCTCATAAACACCTGCGCGGTCCGCATAATATTCTGTCTCTATAACGTGACGGCCTTTGCCCATACGGTCAAAGTAATAATACGTGGCATTATCTTTGGCCGAACAATAGCAACCGTTACGGTATCCGCTGAGCTGTGTGACAGGCTCCATGCAGGCCGCACGCTTGTCTTTCACCTGTACATAATCATAGTCGCGGTCGGCCATTATTGTGATGCGCACCCTTACACGGTCGCCAACCCGCAACGCAGTAACCGGCTTACCGTCGGCATCAACCAGTTCACGCGTAACTGAAAGTCCGGCAGACGACGGTGCGACAGACGAAACCTTTTGCACAGACCGGGCGTAAACAGCTCCCCAAGACGTACCTTCCGAAGGCTTACTTACAGTGAAAGTCCCGGCCTTATCGCCGTTTACCGTTGTCTTGACATAGCCTAAACCGGCTGTGGTTTCCGGCAGTTCAAGCGGCCGGCCGTCAACCGAAATCGTGGCTTCAGCTCTGTTTTCAAGCACGCCGATGCCTCCTTCAAGAAATGCGTAGACGGCATTCACACTGTTTATGGGAGTGTTCCAACCCTGTACCCGCTTCTGCATGAGCAGCCAGCGCTTCATCTCCTCAACCGTACCGGCATATCCGTCAGCATCCACAAGACGCATAGCCTCGATAGCGGCAACCTGAGTCGGAATTTTATAATCAAACCAACTGTAAGCAGCACGCGGCGCATCATAATAGCGTCCCATTTCTTCTGACGACACGGTGTACTCATCCAAACTCCTGACATATTCACGGGCAAGCTGCATGTCGCCACGTCCTGCCATCACGACAGCCATCAACGCTTTGTGATAAAGGCTGAGTCCGGCGTTGTTAGTTTTCAGCTTGCCGAGTAAGAAGTCGGCCGCGGCACTTTCTTCGGCACTCATTTTTCTGCCACTTAGCGTACATATATAAAGATAACGCACGGCGTTGTCCCACACAAATACATACGGATGCCCTTCCTTCTCGCTTTTCTTCATATCCTCAACTTCCTTAACAACAATGTCGCCGAGGAACTTCAGCCCCTTGTCTGTCATCTGCTTTGTGGCGCTACCGTTGCCAATCATTTTATCAAGACGCACCAGCGTCTCCACGATACTTGCCGTAAGCGAGGGCGAGCCGTAACGCATGCCGGGCCACCAGCACCACGAGCCGTCGGCCGAACTCTGTAACCGGCGCAACTTATCAAGAGTCTGCGCAAGCCTGTTTTCAAGCACTGATTGGTCAAAATAGTTAGCCAACATCTGCTTCTGCCCGGCTTCCATGTCGGCGTCGTTCACCCACGGGGTTTCGTCAAGCACGATGTTCTTCAACTCCTGATTCTTTTCAAGACCGCTCATCATGCTTCCTCCGCCGGCCTCAAGCTTCCATCTGTCAAAGACAGACTTGATGCGGGGCGACTGATTCATAATGTATGCGCTTATACTGTTGGCGTAATACGCGGTGGCAAGACTGATTGCATCGTCATCGCGGACATTACTTATATAAGGCAGAGCCTGTATCATGAGCCAGGCAGGATTGTTGGTGTATTCCACGGTGAGTTTTCTGTCACGCCCGTCTTTCGGGAACAGCTGTTTCAAGTCTATTGTCCTGACACCCGGCTCATGCTGAGTGAATGGTACGGTGTTGGTCACCTGTTCTTCATCAGAAAGCACAGGCAGATAATGCTGTTCTCCGTCACTGAAGCCACGGCCTTCCGCAAATATCTTGCAGACAAGCAGAGACCGGCCGGACTCCGGACTGTAATCGAACGCCACGTTGCCAACCGAATCGGCTTCGACCACGAATTTCTTCTTCGTTTCAAGCACAACGTCATCAGTTTCAGGGTCAACAAGCTGCATAACAACCGTGCCGTTGACAGCTTTATCAGACGTATTGAATATGCGTGCGGCTATCCGTGCGTCGTCACCCACACGTACGAAACGCGGCATGTTGGGCTGCACCATAACCGTCTTTGTCGCCACTGCCTCAGCCTCAATCTGCCCGTAGTTCATACTGCGGTCATGGGCAAACCCCATGAAGCGCCATGTGGTAACACTCTCAGGCAAAGTAAACTTTACAGAAACATTGCCGGCAGAGTCGGTCTGAAGAGCCGGATAGAAAAATGCAGTTTCGTTGAGATTCTCGCGAAGCTGTACGCCGGCGGCACCGTCTGTCTCTGCCGCGTCTTCACCGGCATAGCTGACAACCGCCGGTTCGCTCAACACACCCGAGGCATTGGTAGCCAAAGCAGCCTCATCGGTTTCCATCATGGCCGAATGTTTCTGAAGAACGGGAGCAGAGCCTTTTATACGAAGACCGGCATCGGATGCCGTTCTCGACATCGGTACCATGCCTGTTACAGCTGACTCTTCGCTCGTCATAAAGACTTTGCCGTAAGCACTGCCGTCATCAAAGCGGCCGGCCACGATGCGTCCGAAATCAAGCGGAGCGACATCAGCCAGTTTAAACCGGGCTGTGCGGTAAAGACTTATGCCACCGAAAACTGAAGTCTGCCATGCTGTATAGGGCAAATATCTGTACATGTAAGAATTCCATGACCACGACAACGGAGCGAGACGGTCGAGCGAAGCGTCATACATCGCGGCAAGCAACCGTGCATCAGCCGGCGTACCGTCGGGACGTGTCACGCTGAGAGTCCACTCTTCCTGTCCGCCGGGCGTAAGACGGTCGCGGAAAGTAGTCCACTTCATGATAAGGCGCTTATCATGATAAGGCTTTAACATCACAACATTATGACTGTAAGAACGGCCGTTTTTCACCCACACAAGGTTGACACGCAGTCCCATGCCATACTCGTCCTTATACGTTATCTTGCGGGTTACCACCTCGTTGCTCAAATCTATCGTGCCACTCTTCAGCAGTCTGTCGTCCGTCATTACCGTATAAAGAACATGCACGTCGGCACACGATGAGCCGAACTGCATGTAAACGGGAGCGCCGTCACGCGGAAACTCATCGGAAGAGGCATAAAACCAGTCGGGAGTGTCAATACACGGCACAGTGTCGTCATATCCGAACACAACAAACTCATGTTTCACAGTGTCGCTGCCGCATACTGCCGTAAGCGTATGGCGGCCCGACTTGAGAAGAGCCGCAGTGTTCCACGTTATTTCGGTCCTTACATTTGCTTTGGCAGTAAACGTGCCGCCGATACCGCTCACGGTATAAGTAACATCGCCGTCGATGTCGTTTCCTGCGGCGTTCTTCAGCGTGAACGTTATCGTCTTAAGACTGTCGCGAAGCGTTTTGTCAGGCATGCGCAAGGCAAAGGCCACGGGCTTGCTGCCCAGCGGCAGACAGAGACGGCCGTTCTGTGTCTCGCCGGCAATATCGGTGACATCGGCTTCAGTTATGATATTGTAGAAACGTGAAATCCTGCGATATTCATCCTCGGTAAGCCCCGTGCCCTCTTCCCAAACAGGCAGCAGCATAGGCACGTCCACACTGAACGTTCCGTCGGCTCCGGTCACTGTCTCACCTTCAGCCAGCACACCGTCGGCGGCCTCATTGAGATAGGCTCCGGAGTTGCCGGCTAACCACCACAAAGCCTGACGGCGGCGCACTGTATATCTGACCTTTGCGCCCTGAACAGCCACGCCCGAGTAAGTTTCGGCACGGCCGGTGACGGTCAGCGTGTCTCCGTTTTCATATTTCCGGGTAACACTGTCGAAACGTACATCAAACGTGGGACGCTTGTATTCCTCCACACGGAAACTAACATAGCCGTTAAGGGCATTGTCAGTGCGCAGAGAGAAACGGCCCGTCAGTCCGCCCTGCGGCAGCACAAAGTCGGCCGAAGCCGTACCGTAATCATCGGTAACGACATCTTTTTCGGCCACGGTCTTATAGTTGGCGTCCTTCAGCGTCAGCTTAACGGTCTTGCCCTGAACAGCCGTCTGTTCCCAACCGTCTATGTGCCGGCATATCACGGCAGCATGCACGGTCTGGCCGGGACGGTAAATGGCGCGGTCGGTAAACAGAGCCGCCACGTCACGACTTCTTTCTGTCTCGCGGTCAGTTATATTTGCCCACACATCGGTAAAGGGCATCGCCGTATCGTCATCGGTGCAGGCACGCACCATGGTGCCGTCAACAGCAGCCCGGCTGACCAGAGCTTCTCCGTCGGCACCGCATGTTACATTCAGTTTATTATTATCGTTACGGGCGAAATACAGCCTGGCGCCGGGCACGGGCTGCCCCGTTGAGGCACTCAGAACGGCAACACGCACACGGCCGTCGGGCAAAGGCTGGTGGACAACATACATGTCGGTGACATACAACAGACTGCGATACGGGCGGACGGCGCTGTTGTCGGTCGTGACCTCAAGCAGATAAACACCTGCGGACAAATCAGAAACTACAAACGAATCAGTCACTTCCTCGTAAGCCTCATGCCCGCCGTAAGTACGGGTGAAAGTCTTGCGGGTGTTCTTTACCGCCTTTGCTTTCAGCTGTTTGTACCCCTTGTCACCGTAAGGCACGGCACGTTCGCCGCCATCGGTGTCGAGTCTGGTCAGAGCCAGCGTAAGCCCGGAGATGTTGCGCACCTTGAGCCTTATCATGTTACGGCCGTACGGAAGCATCACTTTATTGTCAAATTCGCCGTCGAATTTGGGATTGGTCAGCGACTTGTAAGCGTTGCGCAGCTCCTGAATGCGCGGCCAGGAAGCCCAACGGTTTATTGATTCTGTAAGGAAAGCGGCCTTTTCCGCCGGCGTAACATCCGTACACCAGTGCATGAAAGAATATTTCGCCATGGCCACCTCGCCACATGCAGGGAGGTCAGAATAAAGCGAAACAAGAGAATCGAGCGACGCCACATAGCACGAGCCTTTATAACGGCTGACACGTATGTTGCCACTCTTTTCGGCCTCATGCCTAACCATGTCGAGAGCGGTAAGCAGGGTGGCGGTGCGGTTGGAGGTAGTGGCATACCATGCGTGCATGGCAGCGTAATCGCCGGCAGTGTATCCGATGAGACTCAGCAGGTCATTATCAAAGAGAGCAGCGTCGCGTCCTTCTTCAACAAACGGCTCGAAGACAGCAGCCTTTTTGCCTGCGAGCATGGCTGGAGAAGCCATCGCCTTGCGGAAATACGCCTGTGCAAGAGTATCGGCATCAGGCAATCCGGGCACATGCCCGCCGCACGTCTTGCCAAGCGCGGCATAGCATACAGCGGCAAGAGCCGGGTCGGAGGCCTCGTACCCAGCGGCCTTGTGTTCGAGACGCGCCATCTGCGGGCGAAGCGAGTCGGGAGAAACAGAATACCATGTCCACAGCGAACGCCACTCGGCCTTTAGTAACTGGCCGTAATCACGGTCGGCTTCAGCCCGGGTTATTATCCGGTCGAGATACTCAAGCTGTGTCTTCGGCAAATCTTTCTTTGCCGCCTCGTAAACCTTATTCCATAATTCTGTATATCCGTCAGCCAACATGACAGTAGGTAAAAATATCAACAACAAAAGTAACGAAACAACAGTCTTTTTCATAATCTGCATATTTTTCAGTGTTGCTACAAACCGGTCTTGTTATGCGCAACATGCGTTTTAAACCGTTTTACAAAGGTAGGCAAATAACCGCAACCCACAAAACGATTTAATGTTTTTTCCTTTTTAGCAAACAAAAATGACAGAGCAGGAAACAGCAAAAAGACTGCACGGGCATGCAGTCTTTTATGATGTTTTAACTGTACAAGATGTTTTACGCTTCCGATTTTAACACGTCTCAATCTGACAAAATAGATAAAAAAGAACGAGAAACGAGTGAGAAAACCGTCGGGAAACACCCTCGGAAGGATAAAAGGTAAGCTTTAGAGGAACAAAAGATGAGCTTTGACAACGCAAAAGGTTATGTCTTACACGGCCTGAAGCAGTCTTTTGGCAGCCTTTCAAGCACCAAAACATGCCGTTTCAGGCACATTTTTCAGGCAAAAATCACGCTTAACGGGTCTTCAAGCGACGCAACATTCTGATTATCAGCCATTTTTCGACAAACAAGAAAAACGGGCATTTTTCCGAAAACAAAAACTTTTCCTCGGAAAAACACCCGCTTTTCAGCATTTATGTGTTAAAGCAAACAGTTGTAG
>CALNFG010000090.1 GCA_939792625.1 uncultured Prevotella sp. | reverse complement strand
AATGGCACAACCGGAACTCTTTTGAACTTTTTCTTATCCCGAACTCGCGTATATATTTTCCGTTGTTTTGATTTTAATGCTTGCATTTTTATCGAAAAACAACCGACTTTTGTCTTTACGTAAACTTCTTATTTACATATTTTTGTTTTTCCGTAAGCAAGTGAACAACAAAGCACAAAAAAGCAGACAAGCCGCAACGGGTAATCTCCTCGTCTGCTTGTCTGCTCGTAACTCGTAACTTTCATGCCTGCGGCTCATCCGCAAGACAAATCTCCTTGTCTGCTTGTCGCTTGTCTGCCCGTCAACTTGTTACTTGTCAACTTTCCGCTCCGAGCCGCTTCATGAGTTTCGGGCAGGCCATGCATACCGTGCCGATGATGATGAACGGGATGCTGAGCAGCTGGCCCATGTTGAGAATCATGTCGGCCTCGAAAGCTTCCTGAATGTCTTTTGTGAACTCGATGAAGAAGCGGGCGGTGAATATCAGCGTGATGCACAGACCGAAGAAGAAACCCGTGCCCACGCGATGCGGATACTTGCGGTAAAGATACCACCCCACGAAGAAGAACAGGGCGTATGCAACGGCTTCGTACAGCTGGCCGGGATGACGCGGAATCATGTCGACACGCTCGAAGACGAAGGCCCAGGGCACGTCGGTGGCCTTGCCTATAATCTCAGAGTTCATCAGGTTGCCCAGACGTATGCAGCAGGCCGTCACGGGCGTGGCAATGGCCACGTTGTCAAGCACGCGCCAGATGTTCACCCGCGTGCGGCGCACGTACAGCCACAGGGCTATTATCAGACCTATCGTGCCGCCGTGGCTGGCCAGTCCCTCATAGCCGGTGAAGCGCCACGAGCCGTCGGCCAGAAAGTGTATGGGCAGAAACATCTCCACCACATGCCGCCACGACGACAGGAAATAACCCGGCTCGTAAAACAGGCAGTGGCCCAGACGCGCGCCTATGAGTATGCCGAAGAAGCAGTAGATGAAGAGCGGGTCAAACAGCTCGGGCCGTATCTTCTGCTCCCTGTACAGCCGCTTCACAATGAGGTATGCGGCCAGCAGACCCAAAATCCAACACAAGCCGTACCAGCGCACGGAATAACTGCCCAGATGGAATGCCACGAGGTCAGGATTCCAACTCACAAATAATTCATAATTCATAATTCACAATTCATAATTGGATTGATTCCAATTCATAATTCACGTAATTTAATTCACAATTCATAATTCACAATTCATAATTGGGCTTCTTACCGCTCGTGAATGAAGATGAAACCCGCAGCCAAATCGTAAACATACAGCCCAATTATAAATTGTGAATTATGAATTATGAATTATGAAATACTCAGACGTTGAACCTGAAGTGCATGATGTCGCCGTCCTGCACAACATAGTCTTTGCCCTCGATGCCCAGCTTGCCGGCTTCGCGCACGGCGGCCTCGGAGCCGTACTTTATGTAGTCGTCATACTTTATCACCTCGGCGCGGATGAAGCCCTTCTCGAAGTCAGAGTGGATTACGCCGGCACACTGCGGAGCCTTCCAGCCCTTCTTGTACGTCCATGCCTTGACCTCCATTTCGCCGGCTGTGATGAACGTCTCGAGGTCGAGCAGGGCGTAAGCCTTCTTTATCAGGCGGTTCACGCCGCTCTCTTCGAGCCCCAGCTCGTCGAGAAACATTTTCTTGTCCTCATAGCTGTCAAGTCCGGCGATGTCCTCCTCGGTCTTGGCGGCGATGACCAGCACTTCGGCTCCCTCTTCGCGGGCTGTCTCCTCCACGCGGCGGCTGTAACCGTTGCCCGTCTTTGCCGATGCCTCGTCAACGTTGCACACGTACAGCACGGGCTTTGCCGTCAGCAGAAAGAGGTTGCGGGCGGCGTCCTGCTCCTCCTTGCTGTCAAACTCCACGACGCGGGCGTTACGGCCCTGCTCCAGCACCTCCTTGTAGGCTTCCAGCACACTGACTTCCACTTTGGCGTCCTTGTTGCCCGCGGCGGCCACCTTCTGCTGCTTTGCCAGCCTGCCTTCTATGGTTTCGAGGTCTTTCAGCTGCAGCTCGGTGTCGATTATCTCCTTGTCGCGTATCGGGTCGATTGTTCCGTCCACGTGGGTTATGTTGTCGTCGTCAAAGCAGCGCAGCACGTGTATTATGGCGTCGGTCTCGCGTATGTTTCCCAGAAACTTGTTGCCCAGGCCCTCGCCCTTAGAGGCGCCCTTCACCAGTCCGGCTATGTCCACAATCTCGCACGTGGCGGGCACGATGCGGCCCGGATGCACAATCTCCGCCAGACGCGTGAGCCTCTCGTCGGGCACGGTTATCATGCCCACGTTAGGCTCTATTGTACAGAACGGGAAGTTGGCGGCCTGCGCCTTGGCGCTCGACACACAGTTGAAAAGAGTGGACTTGCCCACATTGGGCAACCCCACTATACCACATTTTAATGACATATCTTATATAAACGTTTATATTCTCTGCCTGCAAAGGTAATTATTTTTTTGCAGCCGTGGCAGACTGAGTAGTTAAAGTGTTTAAAGAGAAGCCTGAGTGGTCACAGACAGTATCTCTCCTCAAATTCGCCGACAACGGCTTTCATGTCGTCGGGCAGCTTCGAGAAGGCGAAGTCGTAAATCCCGTCGGGCATTTCCCCGTAATATGCGGCGGCTATCGCTCCGGTTATCGCCCCCATGGTGTCGGCGTCGCCGCCGAGCGATATGCTCTCGCGCAGGGCACTCTCGTAATCGCTGCTGTCGAGAAAGGCCGTTATCGACTGCGGCACGCTCCCGCGGCAGCTCACCTCGAAAGAGTAACCGTCCCTGATGTCGGCACAAGTCCGGCCGAGGTCGTAGCCGAAAGTGCCTGTCACGTATTCCCTGATGTCGTCCTTCGTGCCGCCCGTCCGCGCCAGATATATGGCCGCGGCCGTTGCCTGTGCGCCCTTGATGCCCTCGGGGTGGTTGTGGGTCACGGCGGCTGAAATGCCGGCGGCCTCCAATGTCTCTTCAAGCGAGCCGAAGGCAAAGCCCGCGGGCGACACACGCATGGCCGACCCGTTGCCCCACGAGTTGTACGGGCCGGCGTCGTCGCTTATCAGCCAGCGCATGAACATTCCGCCGTACCCCGCCCACGGATACCTGCGCCCCCACTTGCGCATGACCGAGGCCAGCGTGTCGGGACTCAAAGCCCTGTCGTGCAATATCCAGTCGGCCACGGCCACCGTCATCACGGTGTCGTCGGTATGGCGCATGGCGCTGTCAAACAGCTCAAAACCGTAATTCTTGGTCGGGTTGAACTCATACACCGAGCCTGTCACGTCGCCGGCTATCGCTCCCATAATTCCTGCTTTCTTCATACTCTGTCGGTTTTAATATCGTTACAGCTGCAAATATACTAAATTGCCGCCGGTTACGGTGCCGGCCGGCGCAGATTTTTCAACACCTTGTCTTTTGCCCGCCGGAAGCTTACCTTTTGCGGCCCGAAAGCTTACCTTTCGCAAGGCAAAAGACGGCATACGGCAAACCCTCTGACTGTCAGGCATGTTGCACGGCATGCAAAAAACCGGAAAAAAATGCCCGGAACGGCGTTTTTACGGTTTACAATTCGTACCTTTGGCATCCGTTACGCCGCACGTGCCCGACAAGGCCCTGCGGAAACATGCTTTTGACCTGAAAACTTCACACAAACGCAACAATGCACCACACAGCCACACCGACAACCGCCGCACACCGCCCGACACGACTGTCGCCGCGCACAGCCGTCACCGTGCTGATGCTCGCCGCCGCCATCTGCGCCGCCGCATACGCCGCCGGGAAGAACACGCTGAGAGACCGCTGGACGGCCAATCTGAAAGAGTATGCCCAACATACATCCCACGAAAAGTATTTTCTCGAAGAGATAGAAAAGATAAACAAGAGCAACACCGACTCTGCGGCGCCCGCGCAACTGGCGGCAAGCTATTACCCGATGTGCCGCAAGTTCACCGACAGGGGCGAGTTTCTGGCCGAGATACTGTTCGCCCGCCAAATGTTCAACGACATGAGCAAGACGGCCGCAACCGAAAAAGACTTCCTCATAATGGCCAGATACGCCAACTCGGCGGGTATCAGCTACACGGCCCTGAGATTCTACGACGAAGCCCGCAAGATGTTCGAAAAGGGTAGGGCCATAGCCCGCAGGCACGGCTTCAACGACGTGCTGGCACAGATATACACCAACGAGGCACAGCTCTACTACGACACCCGCGAATACGGCAAGGCCCTCAACCTGCTGGCAAAGCTGAAAGAGCTGAAGGGCGAGGACGCCATACTGTACAACAACATGGCGCTGGTGTATCTCGAACAGAAACTGCCCGACAAAGCCCTGACATGCTTCGACAGAGCCATGAGCCTTGCAGGAGACAACAACGAGCTGAAGGCACGCATACAGATAAACAAGGGCAGCGTGCTGATAAGCACACAGAATTACGACGCGGCGGAGAGATGCCTCACGGCGGCGGGCCGGCTGCTGCCCGACGGCAGCTCGACCGTGATACAGCTCATGCTGCACCTCAACCTGGCGCAGCTGTGGATAGAGAAAGGCAGCGTGAAGAGAGCCGCCGCAAAACTGGAATATATCGAGAAGCACGTCATGCCACGGCAGTCGAACACCACCAAAGGCATCTATCTCAAGGAACTGGCCGCCCTGTACATACGCCTCGACAACTACGCAAGAGCATCGCGGTGTCTGCAGGAGAGCATACGCCTGAACGACTCGCTCAACTACGACAACCAGAAGCGGCAGCTCTTCCAGCTGATGACCCTCTACGACATATCACAGCTGCGCAACGACAACATACAGCTGAAAAACGAGAACGAGATGGCACGCATCAGTCTGCGCAACCGCACGATAATAGCCGCGGCCACGGTGCTGGTGGCCGTGCTGCTGTCGGTGCTGGTGGTGGTGGTGATAAGGAAAAGAAAGAACGAACAGCGGCAGAACGCCGTGATACGCGAGCAGGAACAGATGCTCTACGCCCTGAGACAGAAGGAATACGAACGGGAGAAAACCCAGATGGAGAACGAGATAAGCCGCAAGAGCCGCGAGCTGACGCTGTTCTCAATCGACCTGTCGTCAATCGACAACCTGCACAAAAACATTTGCGACGAGCTGGCCGGACTGGCCTCAGACACCGCCGAGGAAGACACGAGGAAGCGCATCAACGCCGTGTCGCTGAAGCTGCGCAAGCAGACGGCCCACAGCCTGAGCGAGGGATTCAAGAAGTATTTCAGCGAAGTGTCGCCCGCGTTCAACTCAAAGCTGAAGGAGGCCCACCCAAACCTCACGCCCAACGACCAGCGCCTGTGCGCCTACATATACATGGGGCTTACGTCGAAAGAGATATCACAGATAACGTTCAAGGAAGTGGAGTCGGTCGAGAAAAGCCGCAACCGCCTCAGAAAGAAAATAGGTCTCGACAGCAGCGTGCCCATACGCGAGTATCTCGTCAGGATAATCGACTGCGGCAAAGACCCGCAACAGGGCGCGACAGAAGTACCGGCCGAAGATTCAGACGCTGACGATAAATCCGCAGGCGTCTCACCGACGCCTGCGGAGTCCATCCTTAAAGTATAAAATTGAAAAAGATTTAAATAAGTCCTTATCTTACAACCACCTTGCGGTTACCCACAATGTAAATGCCGCGCTTCAGGCCTTTGGTTACCTCGCCTTCGGGACCTTCGCCGATGAAACGTCCCTGCAGGTCATACACCTTTACCTGTGCGTTGCCCTCGGCATCCACGTCGGTTATGCCCGTTGACACGTCGTCGAGCTTTATTATCCAGCTGCTGTACACGCCGCCTCCGCCCGAGAAGCCCGATATTACGCGGCCGTCGCTGCTGCATATAGCCGTACCGGTGACAACATTGTCCAGCCATTCGGCCGCCTCGGTTTCGCCTTTAGACCTGAGGAAGTCGGGCAGAGTGACGCGCTCTGTGCTGCCTGCGGGATAAACGTATGCCGTGCCCTGATCGGAAACGAAGAAGTTGCCGTCGTTGTCAACACAATATCCGTAAAGACCGTCTTTGTATTTTTGTTCTTTCAAAGTCTCGCCGATTGTAAACAGAACAGAATTGCCAGCCACCGACCAGTCTTTCTCCGAAGCTGCATAATATTTGCCGTTGGCAGAAAGCCATACACCGTTCTGTGTATAGAAGTTCGGCGTAACATTCTCATACAGGAAATATCTGTACTCACTGAGCTGTTCCATAAAAGCGGAGTTCTTAGTCTGATATGCAGCCCAATCATCGTCATACTGTGTAGCTTTCTCTTCTGTCATGTAATATCTTTCGTCGGGATAATATGGTTTTGTTGGACAGTCTCCGATTGTCCATGCCCATAAAGAGTCTTTGTATTCGATTGAGTCCTGATGGTATGCCGCATAGCTTTCTGCCGTCATATAGTCGCGAAAATCGGGAGCTATAGGCTCTTCTGTCGGACGTTCCGGGAATACCGTGCCCGGCTCGCAAAGGTCATTCTCGTACAGCTCGTATGTCCACGTACCGTCCTGCGCCTTGCGGTAGACAAGAGGCAGACAGTTGTTCTCCTGAGTAACCATCTGTGCTGCTATCACGGTGCCGTCCTCAGATATGCAGTTGGGCAATATGTTTTTAGGCTTTATGCCTGTATAGTCAGCAGCAGGGTAGGGCAGTTCCTCGTACACGCCGTAGCTGCCGTCGCTGTTCTGAGTCCATATAACCGGTTTGTTCAACAGAACATCGAAATTTTGGTCGCCCGTGGCAACATATCCTATGATATACTTACGCGACGGCGTTATGCCGTTGGCACACGAATATTTACCGGCATCGTCTTCTTTCATGCCCAGCGGAGTCCATGTCTTGTTCTCGATGTCGAGTATGGAGGGAGTGCCGTTGACGTCGCCAACAAGGAATCCGTCGTTGGTCACCATGTTGCCCATGCCGAGGTCGTAAGCCACGTCCGGATTGTCATAATCCTGAAATTCGTTTGTCTCTGTGTTGTATATTCCTATATAACCGGTTTCAAAAGTGAGCATGTATTTACCGTTCTCGCTCATTGCGTGGAAACGTTTATCCCCAGGTATTTCCATCATAGTCTGTGCAAATGTAGAGCCACCACAAAGCAACACTGCCGCAAGTAATAATAACTTTTTCATAATCGTTCTGATTTTAAGGGTTAATGTTTCAGTTTAGATAATTCACATCTTAATCCGGATTTATGGTCTGCATCATCTTAATGTTATGTTTCATCACATTCTGCGTCTTTATATCTACAAAAGCAATGATTCACGCCGCAAAATTACACTGTCACATTAGTTTTTCCAAACATTTATACCCTGACAAAACCCTGACAAATTTCATTTTTTTTGCTTTACAGGCTCTTTTCCGGGGTAAAAAGCCGTTTTACGCACCGCAAAGGGCCGTTTTCAGTCATACCGAAGGCATGATTGCACAAGAACGTCCGCAGGCCTCACGCAGCCCGTACATTCAGCCATGGACGGGCAGAAGTGTTTATATTGTTTAACTTTTGAAATAAAGTATGTTAAACATCTGTTACTTTATTACACTCAAAGAGTCTTATAAACAAAATAACGTAATCTTTTAAATTTTGACATAGCAGGTTTATGAACAAGAAATCACTGGTAATTGTGGCCGCAGCCATCGGCTTAGGCTCACAATCGGCAATGGCTCAGTATCCTGAGCTTACCCCCGAAGGCAAGGCCAAGATTGACTCGTTGACCAAGGTCTGGACAGCACATTCAGACTCAGCATGGGCCGTAGCTTTCCCCATCGTCAAGAAAGAAGCAATGGAAAACGGCCGCCCATACGTACCCTGGGCATGGCGCCCGTATGACCTCAAGCAGGCCAAGATACCGGCATTCCCCGGTGCAGAGGGCGGCGGCATGTACACTCAGGGAGGCCGCGGCGGTAAGGTACTCGTAGTGACCAACCTGAACGACTCGGGCCCCGGCTCTTTCCGCTGGGCATGCGAGCAGGGCGGCGCACGCATCATCGTGTTCAACGTTTCGGGTATCATCAAGCTTGAGACGCCCATCATCCTGCGCGCTCCCTACGTGACGATAGCCGGACAGACGGCTCCCGGCGACGGCGTGTGCATAGCCGGACAGTCGTTCCAGGTTAACACTCACGACGTCATCGTGCGCCACATGCGCTTCCGCCGCGGCGCCACCAACGTGTGGTACCGTGAGGACTCGTTCGGCGGCAACCCCGTGGGCAACATCATGATAGACCACTGCTCGTGCGAGTGGGGACTCGACGAGAACATCTCTTTCTACCGCCACATGTTCGACATGGGCGACGGCAAGCCGGCACGCAAGGAGCCGACTGTGAACGTCACCATACAGAACACCATCTCTGCAAAGGGTCTCGACACGTATAACCACGCCTTCGGCTCGACCATCGGCGGCGAGAACACCACGTTCATGCGCAACCTCTGGGCCGACAACACGGGCCGCAACCCGTCGATAGGCTGGGGCGGAGTGTTCAACTTCGTGAACAACGTGATTTACAACTGGGTACACCGCACGGCCGACGGAGGCGAGTTCTCGACGATGAGCAACTTCATCAACAACTACTACAAGCCGGGACCGCTCACTCCGAAAGACCAGCCCGTGGGCTACCGCATCGTCAAGTCTGAAAGCCGCAGCCAGAAGCTGTTCCCCTACGCCCAGTACGGCCGCGTGTTCGCACAGGGCAACATCATGGAGGGCAATGAGCGCGTGACCAAAGACAACTGGGATGGAGGCATACAGACGTCTGACAAGGACGGCAAGCTGAATCCCGACGAGCTGGCTCTGATGAAGTCGAACGAGCCGTTCCCCATGCCTCACCTTACTATACTGCCCAAAGAAAAGACCTTCAACCACGTGCTTGAGAACGTCGGCGCAACGCTGCCCACACGCGACATCGTTGACCAGCGCATCATAGAGGAGGTACGCACGGGCAAGGCATACTATGTGGACAAGCTGCCGAAAGACAACCCCTACGGCGACCACTGGGGCATGCGCGACCGCTCCAAGAACGAGGACGGCCTCTTCAAATACCGCCGTCTGCCGAAAGACTCTTACAAGTACGGCATCATAACCGACCCGCGCCAGATGGGAGGATATCCCGAATACAAGGGTGAGCCGCGTGTCGACACCGACGGCGACGGAATGCCCGACGACTGGGAAACAGCCAACGGCCTTAACCCCAACGACCCCTCTGACGCCAACGGCGACTGCACAGGCGACGGATATACCAACATAGAGAAGTATATCAACGGCATCAGCACAAAGGTGAAGATTGACTGGACCGACCTGAACAACAACTACGACACACTGGCCGGAAAGACTTCGCTGTATTGATTTAAAGAAGTTATCGCCCGCTGCGCGGGCTAGAAGTTAAAGAAGTTATCGCTCCCTG
>CALNFG010000089.1 GCA_939792625.1 uncultured Prevotella sp. | reverse complement strand
CCATATCAACAACTTGTTTTTCTTCCTTTCCCCTTCATCGCAATTTTAAAAAACATCTCCATGTCATCTAAAATTCACCATCTTTTTGCAATCTCCCCGTTACTCGATAGTACATCACACGTTCATCAGTTGTCTAATAATCAGTTTTACCTGAATCTTCTTTGAATATTTCTGAGACCGTTGACAACTTTATAATTTCCTTTCCTTATTTTCTGGCATAAATATAATAAGTTTTTATTATAAATACAAATATTCAGACAATAAAATGTTTTAATTTCACATTATTTATCATTATACGCCATAAAACATGCACACACACAACACTTTGTGCAAAAAACAACGAAATGCTTACCGTCATCATATCACATAACCGGAACATACCATAACGCAACCGCATCAGGCAATAAAATTGAACAAAAATCCGGCTGCCGACTTCAATCGGACAACCGGATTAATGATAAACTATTTCAACAACTTATACCCCATAACCCCACCGAGCAGCGATGCGGCAAAAATACCGAGCTTGGCCTGCATCAGCATGACATCATCAGTAAAAGCAAGCGTGGAAATAAACATTGACATCGTAAAACCTATTGACGCCAGAAAACCAAGCCCGACAATACGGCGCATGGTCATGGTTTCGGTAAGGCGTACAATACCGAGCCGCATAAGCAACACTGTTGACAGCACGATGCCTAACGGCTTGCCAAGAAGCAACCCCAAAGCTACACCTAATGCCACATTTGTGGAAAAGACAGCCTGCATGTCAAGTCCGTCGAACGACACACCGGCATTGCTCAGAGCAAACACAGGCATTACCACAAATGAGACAAAAGGATGCAAAGCGTGTTCAAGACGCTGTGACGGCGGTATGGCATCACGCGTGTCGCTCATCATGTCGGCTATAACCTCAACCTGCTCACTCTCAAGCGTAGAGACATTGTTCGGCTTTATTTCGGCAAACTTACGCAGATTAGCAGCAGCACGCCTCAAATACAAATGCTCAGGCAGGCGTGCATCCGAAGGAATGACAAAGGCAGCCAGCACAGCGGCGATAGTGGCATGAATGCCAGACATAAGGAAAGCCACCCACACTCCTCCGATGCCTAACAGCCCGTAAAAAACAACGTTCTTGACGCCAAGCCTGTTAGCAGCAAACATTACGACAAGAAAAGCCACGCCAACGGCTATATTGACAAAAGAAATCTCCGACGTATAAAACAAGGCTATCACAACAACAGCACCAAGATCGTCAACAATGGCAAGTGTGGTGAGAAACACCTTTGCGGCAAGCGGGACACGGTTGCCGAGAGCATATATTATGGCAAGAGAAAAAGCTATGTCTGTAGCCATTGGTATCCCCCAGCCGCCGGCGGCACTTGTACCGGCGTTACACAAAGCGTAAATCAAAGCAGGAACAAGCATACCGGCCACGGCCGCACATATAGGCCATATCGTGTTACGGGGATTGGCCAGTTCGCCACCTATAAACTCACGCTTCAGCTCAAGACCGATGACAAAGAAAAACATCGACATAAGCCCGTCGTTAATCCAATGATGAAGCGAATAATACAGATATTGTTCTCCGTTAAAGACAAATCCCAGTTTATGCTCGAACAAATGAAAATACTCACGACTTAACGGCGAATTGGCCAACACAAGGGCTATAACGACACTTATGCCCAGCACCAGGCCCGCAGACTTCTCTCGTTTAATAAAATGCTGTAACGGCATTACTATGCCGCGGTTTATTTTTTTCTGATATTTTTTTGTCATGGCTTTGCCTGTTTTTTCTTATAGCAAATTATGATAATAACGGAATTACAAATACAGTTGTAATAAAAATATGGCAGCCGTCGGCTGCGATATGTGCTGCGACATGTAACGGCTAAAAATCCTGTCACCTCAATAAAACGACAACAGAGTGACAGACAAAACAGGCAAGAAAGCAGCCATGCTTACGGAAAAACATTGCCGCAAAGAAAAGCATAAGGCTGCATCCCTGCCCGTAAATGAATCATGCAAACCGCTAAAAATCAGATGAAGCCCTGATGCTTCAGGGCCGCCATCATGCCGGCTGACATAGCTTCGTTATCTTTCTTTGTATAACGGATGTCGGTATAGACCTGTGCCAGAGTCTCCTTGTCATTTATCCGGACAAACTCTTTATTCTCTTCAAGAGTCTCTTTTTCCGCATAATATCTGTCTATGTCGGCCGGAGAATAATCATGGTATGTCTCGCTGTGTAAAAAGGAAGCCAGCGGCAGACGATCAGACAGATTCGGATTTTCGTCAGGCCAACCAAGCGTTATCGTAGCCACGGGCATTACAAGCCGCGGCAGATTCAGTATGTCGATAATCATCTGCGGCATATACACCGTTGTGCCGAGAAAACACAGCCCGAGTCCCTCTTCTTCTGCAAGATTGCAGAATGTCTGTGTATATAACAGTGCATCGGTGGCTGCATTCATGAACGACAGAAAATTATCATATCCGGGAACAGCCTTACGGCAGCGGCACCATTCACTGGCACGGTTGAAATCAGCACATACAGTGATAACCACGGGTGCCTCCGTAACCATTGGCTGATTGAAATGAGCAGGAGCAAGCTTCGCTTTCATTTCGGATGAGCGTGTCACCACGACGCTGTAAAGCTGCATGTTGCCCATGGTTTGCGTGCGCGATGCTTCTGCGAGCAGGCGGTTGAGCAGTTCGTCAGACACTTCTTTGGCTGAATATTTGCGTATGCTTCGTCTTGTGTTTATTGTTTTCATACCTTATTATATTAATATCCAAATGCAAAAGTAATCATTTTAGTCCGTATTCACAGACACTTCACAAGAAAAAAACAACATCTTTTCAGAATAACGCTTGCTGAAAAGTCACATTAACAGTAACTTTGCACACGGAAACAAATCCGGCCCGGACTGTTATGAAAACAGCCGGCCAAAGATTGCCGAAAGGCATAAACTTATTATTTCACACGGTTGCATTATCATGCTATTTCTCAACACGTTGCAGCCGGATAAGACTACAAAGTTATCCAAAACGGATAACTTTTAACAAAATAATCATTTTCAAATATTCAAAAAAAGTTTTTCAAATATCATTTTTTGTTCGTAGCTTTGCACCCAGAAAACAATTCTCTCATCATGGACAACAGACAAACTTACTCTTTTGAAGAGGCACATAAAGCTTCTTTAGAATATTTTGGCGGCGATGATCTGGCAGCCAGAGTATGGGTTAACAAATACGCTCTAAAAGACAGTTACGGAAACATTTTTGAAAAGACTCCTTCCGACATGCACTGGCGCATAGCCAATGAGGTGGCAAGGATAGAGCGGAAATATAAAAATCCGCTCAGTGCCACAGAAGTGTTTGAAGTACTCGACCACTTCAAATACATCGTACCGGCAGGAAGTCCGATGACAGGCATAGGCAACAACTACCAAGTGGCCTCACTGTCAAATTGTTTCGTCATAGGACTTGACGGCGATGCCGACTCTTACGGAGCCATAATGCGCATAGATGAAGAGCAAGTACAGCTGATGAAGCGGCGTGGCGGCGTCGGACACGACCTGTCACATCTGCGCCCGAAAGGTTCACCGGTAAACAACTCTGCCCTTACGTCTACCGGTCTCGTGCCATTCATGGAAAGATACAGCAACTCCACCCGTGAAGTGGCACAAGACGGCCGACGCGGAGCATTGATGCTGTCGGTAAGCATAAAACATCCGGACAGCGAGGCTTTCATCGACGCAAAAATGACAGAAGGCAAAATTACCGGAGCCAACGTATCAGTCAAAATCGATGACGACTTCATGCGCTGTGCAATAGAAGACAAAGAATATGTACAACAATTCCCGATAAACAGCCAAGAGCCGATAACAAAAAATTCAATCAGCGCACGTAAGTTATGGGAAAAGATTGTACACAACGCATGGAAAAGCGCCGAGCCGGGAGTTTTATTCTGGGACACCATAATAAGAGAAAGCATCCCCGACTGTTACGCCGACTTAGGATTCCGTACCGTGTCAACAAATCCATGCGGAGAGATTCCTCTTTGCCCGTATGATTCATGCAGGTTACTGTCCATCAACTTATATTCTTACGTTGTAAATCCTTTTACAGATAAGGCTCGCTTTGATTTCGAACTGTTCCGCAAGCATGTGGCTCTGGCACAGCGCATCATGGACGACATTGTCGACATGGAACTTGAGAAGATCGATCTCATAATGGAAAAGATAAAGAGCGACCCGCAAAACGATGAAGTAAAATTCACTGAATATCATCTGTGGGAAAAAATCAAACATAAAAGCGGACTTGGCCGTCGTACCGGCGTAGGAATAACCGCTGAAGGCGACATGATTGCGGCCATGGGCTTGCGCTACGGCACGCAGGAAGCCACTGACTTTTCTGTTGAAGTACACAAGGCACTTGCACTTGCGGCTTACCGCTCGTCTGTAACCATGGCCGAAGAGCGCGGTGCATTCAGCATATATGATGCCAAAAGAGAAGAAAATAATCCGTTCATCAACAGAATAAAAGAAGCCGACCCGGCACTTTATGAAGACATGGTGAAATACGGACGCCGCAACATAGCATGTCTTACGATAGCACCTACGGGCACCACAAGTCTTATGACACAGACAACCAGCGGCATAGAGCCGGTATTCATGCCGGTGTACAAACGCCGCCGAAAAGTTAATCCGAATGATGCTGATGTACATGTTGACTTTGTTGATGAAGTAGGCGATTCATTTGAAGAATATATCGTTTACCACCGCAAGTTCATAAAATGGATGAAAGTACACGGCTATGACACGGAAAAAAGATATACCCAGGAAGAAATCGACGAGCTGATATCCAAGTCACCTTATTATAAGGCTACCGCAAACGACATTGACTGGTTGATGAAAGTCCGCATGCAGGGAGCAATACAAAAATGGGTAGACCACAGCATAAGCGTGACCATCAACCTACCCAACAACGTGGACGAAGCACTGGTCAACCGGCTGTATGTTGAAGCCTGGAAATCCGGTTGCAAAGGTTGCACTGTTTATCGCGACGGCTCACGTTCAGGCGTAATGCTGTCTGTAAACAAAAAGAAAAAAGACACTGACAAGGGACAACAGCTTCCTCCATGCCGTCATCCCGAGGTGACGGAAGTAAGACCGCAGACTCTTGAATGTGATGTTGTACGTTTCCAGAACAACAAAGAGAAGTGGGTGGCATTCGTAGGACTTCTCGATGGTTATCCGTACGAGATTTTCACCGGTCTTCAGGATGACGATGAAGGCATCGTACTGCCAAAAACCGTAACAAAAGGCAAAATCATAAAGCAGACAAACGAAGACGGCACACACCGCTATGACTTCCAGTTCGAGAACAAGCGCGGATACAAGACAACTGTTGAAGGACTGAGCGAGAAATTCAACCCTGAATATTGGAACTACGCAAAGCTCATATCCGGTGTGCTGCGTTACCGCATGCCAATAGAACATGTAATAAAACTCGTAAGTTCTTTGAAGATGAAGAGCGAAAGTATCAATACATGGAAAAACGGCGTGGAACGTGCCCTCAAGAAATATGTCGTAGACGGCACAGAGGCAAAAGGCACAAAATGCCCCGTATGCGGACATGAGACTCTTGTCTATCAGGAAGGATGTCTGATTTGCAAGAACTGCGGAGCATCAAGATGCGGATAAAAAATGAAAACCGACAAGCAATGAACTACAAGTTAACATCAGGCTACGTCTGCCTAAACAATGTGCGTTTCCATGCACATCACGGAGTGTTGCCGCAGGAAAGAATTACCGGCGGTGAGTTCATCGTCAGCCTGCGGGCAAAATATCCCTTAGACAAAGCCATGAGAAGTGACAATGTAGACGACACGCTGAATTACGCTGAGATTTTTGAAATCATAAATAAGGAAATGCAAAAGCCTTCCTGCCTGCTTGAAAATGTTGCAGGCAGGATAGGCAAAAGCATATTCGAAGCCATGCCTGAAATTGAAAGTCTCGACATAACCGTAGCCAAAGCAAACCCGCCGATGGGTGCCGACCTCGACAGCGCATCAGTCGAACTTCACTTAATAAATGATAAAACTTTTTGAGACGTTGCAGTTTTTCACAAATAAATAATTACCTTTGTATCTGTAATCAAGCACTCATGAGTAAAAAGATAATATTCATTTTACTGACATTTGCCTCTTTCGCCATAGCCGCGTCAGGTGCAGCAAAGCGTTTTACGCTCGTCATCGACGCAGGACACGGCGGCCACGATGCAGGAGCAAAGGGTGCATTCTCTTATGAAAAGAATATAAATCTCAATGTAGCTTTAGCTTTCGGACGCTACGTAGAGAACAATTGTCCGGACGTAAATGTAATTTACACCCGCAAAACAGACGTTTTCGTGCCGCTCCACAAACGTGCAAGCATAGCCAACAAAAACAAAGCAGACGTGTTCATATCCATACACACCAATGCTCTACCAAAAGGACACATAGCACGCGGACTGGAAACATACACCATGGGTATGCGACGCTCCGATGAAAAACTCAGCGCTGCCATGCGCGAGAACTCTGTCATCATGATAGAAAAAGACTACAAAGAGCATTACGAAGGCTATGACCCCAACTCGCCTGAAAGCACGATAATGTTTGAGTTCATGCATGACAAGAACATGTCACGCAGCGTTGAGCTGGCAAAATATGTACAAAACAGCGTATGCTCCATTGCCAACAGACCTGATAAAGGCGTGAAACAAGATGTATTCCTCGTGCTGCGAGAAACATCAATGCCTGCATGTCTCATAGAACTGGGATTCATAACCACACCCGATGAAGAGACTTTTCTCAACAACAAGTCAAATGTAGACAAATTGGCAAGAGGTATTTACGAGGCTTTTGCCAAATACAAAGAAAAGTACGACAAGGAAATAACCGTACCATACGGTCCGCAAAAAGAATCGGAAGTGGACATACCGACGATTGTGCCTGACGAAAAGATACAGGCAAAAACGAAAAAACGGGCTGACGAAAAATCTGAAAAGAAAACTGTCGAGACAACAACCAAAACTGAAACGGAACAGGGGAAAAAGGACGAAAGACAAGAAGAGAGGCAGGAAACAGCAAAAGATGACGACGACGACAAGGCTGAAACCGACAGCAGACCCATATTCAAAGTACAGATACTTGCCAGCAGCCGGAGCCTGCGCCCGACGAGCAGCCACTTCAAAGGTCTGGAAGGAATCGAATCTTACACGGAGAACAATCTCATAAAATATACTTACGGTGCATCAACAGATTACAATGAAATATACCGCCTGCGCAAGTCAATCCTTGACAAATTTCCCGAAGCGTTTATCATAGCCTTCAAGAACGGAGAGAAGATTGATGTCAGACAAGCGATAAGAGAGTTTAAGTCTAACAAATAGAACAGCGCATTATGAAGTTTTTTAACAAAGAAGTCAAAATCGCCCTGGTAGCCATTTGCGGCTTGGTGATATTGTTTTTCGGAATGCAGTTTCTGAAAGGTCTCAACCTGTTTTCTTCGGCAAACATATATTACATATCGTTCGACAACATCAGCGGCCTGTCTTCATCAAGTCCCATTTACGCCGACGGCTATAAAGTAGGCGTGGTGAAAAACATAAACTACAACTATAACAAAACAGGCGAAATAATCATTGAAGCCGACATCGACGAGCAGATGCGCATTCCTAAAGGCAGCAGTGCCGAGATTGTAAGCGACATGCTCGGCAACGTTAAGGTAAATCTGCTGCTGGCAAACAATCCGCGCGAACGTGTCATGCCCGGCGAGACGATAAAAGGAGGAATAAACGACGGCGCATTAGGCAAAATGGCCGGAATGATACCCACTGTAACACAGATACTGCCAAAGATAGACTCAATCGTAACAAGTCTCAACATACTGCTGGCTAATCCGGCCATTGCACAGTCATTACAAAATGTGGAAGTAATGACGGGCAATCTCACCGTAACAACACGCAGGCTCAACAGCCTGCTCTCCGGACTTGAAAACAGTGTTCCGGGCATAGTCAGCCGCACCGACAGTGTGCTTGACAATGCCAACATCATGGCGAAGAACATCAACAAAATCGACGTTGCCGGCACAATGGCAAGAGTTGACCAGACTCTTGAAAACGTTGAAAAGTTCACGGCACAGTTAAATAACAACGAAGGCACACTGGGACTGCTCATGCGTGACCCGACACTTTACAACAATCTGAGCAGCACCATGCGTTCGGCAGATTCGCTGCTAATCGACCTCAAGGCACACCCGAAACGCTACGTACATTTCTCACTGTTCGGAAGAAAAGACAAATAACCAACCCGACATAACACAAAAACGGCAAGCCATGCTACATGTTACCATTGTAACTACAGCACGCTTGCCGTTTTATGTTTCAATTTCATCTAATTTAAAAAATATCTAAATAAGCAGCACTCCCGCACAAAAACAGGCTGACGCACGGAAGTTGTTAATACTTACCGTCTTTTAAATCAGAAACGTAACAACTGCTTCAGTGCCGCAAATGCGGCACGATATTTATAATTCGTTGTTTTTCAAACACTTGCAAATATGCAATAGCCAATATTGTATAGTGTATATTGCAAATCACTTAAAGTGGCTTTTCACCGACATTTACACGCTCCGGCCGGAAAAGCTTAAAAAACGGCAATTTGCCTGTTTCGAGTTTTTTTGCGAACTTTGCAACCGCTTATAAAGGCGTCGAAAGACATAATACTTTATCTTAGAACATGAGAAAAATCCCAAATACGCTTTGGGACAACTGCCTTTTGCTAATAAAGGAGAACGTCTCAGAACAGCAATTCAACGCATGGTTCAAGCCTATCGGATTCGAATCATTCAACGAAGCCAGCAGGACACTCATACTTCAGGTGCCCAGCAACTTCTTCGTTGAATATCTCGAAGAGAACTATGTAGGCTTGCTTACCAAAGTGCTTACCAAATATTTCGGCACGGGCATACGCCTGAACTACCGCATAATGGTGGACAAAACCCACAAGATAACCCAGGAAGTAGAACCCGAGCCGATAGCCGACATCGACAAGTCGGCAAGGCGCACCACGCGCATCAACCAGTCGCCGACGGCACTCGATGCCGCCAGGCCGCAGGAGATTGACTCGCAGCTCGACCCGCGCCACACTTTCGCAAACTACATCGAGGGAGACAGCAACAAGCTGCCACGCTCGGTCGGACTGTCGATTGCCGAACATCCCAATTCCACACAGTTCAACCCGATGTTCATCTACGGCCCGTCGGGTTGCGGAAAGACCCACCTTGTCAACGCCATCGGAGTACGCACAAAGGAAATGTACCCGCAGAAAAGAGTGCTTTACATCAGCGCGAGGCTATTCCAGGTGCAATACACCGACGCCGTGCTGAAGAACTGCACCAACGACTTCATCA
>CALNFG010000088.1 GCA_939792625.1 uncultured Prevotella sp. | reverse complement strand
CCGAGGATGAGCCAGCACTTGTTGCGCATGTCAAGACCGGGATAGCCGAACATGCGGCCTATCAGCACAAGCTCCTCGTCGTTAATCTTCAGCACGTTGCAGCGGCGCAGCGAGTCGCAAAGCACCTCCTCGCTGTAAAAGTTCTGGCGCAGGTTTACGTCAAATATCTTCAGCCGTCCGTCGCCGTCGGGCATCGAGTCGAGAAAACGGTGAATGGCTGTGCGCGACACGATGTTGCGCTGTGCCAGCGAGCCCCAGCACACGGCACGGCAGCCGCGGGCGATGGTCTCAAGTTCGGGCGTGAACGGTATGTTGTCCCAGGCCACGTTCTCTCGTATGTTATACGTCGGTATGCCGTTGTCATCGAGCATCACCTGCACCGTGCCCGTGGGATAAGGCACACGGGCCATGCTGTACTTCAGACCTTTACCGTCGAGGGCAGCCAGCGTCTCGTCGCCCAGCTTGTCTTCGCCCACGGCGCTCACCGCTATCGAGTTAAAACCGAACTGGCGCGTATGATAAGCGAAATTGGCCGGAGCGCCACCTAACTTTTTTCCTTCGGGCAGAATGTCCCACAAAGCCTCACCGAGGCCTACTATCAGATTCTCTGTATTTTTCATTGTTTTATTTTTTTTAGGAGTCAAAGAGTTATGGAGTAATGGAGTCAAGACAAATGCTTTTGTTGAATTACGGAGGTTGACATCCGCGAAGGGTATTGTCTTAACTCCTTTACTCCATAACTCCCAAACTTTACTCCTTACTACTCCACTCCTTTACTCCATTACTCCTTTACTTCTTTACTCCTTACTACTTTTATTATTATCAATCCTTTTGACATACGTAAGGAGATACGCCACGCCGCAGGCCATTACAGCCACGGCGCCGGCCTGTCCCGCAGCATCGGCGGCTACGCCCATGACGAGCGGAAACACCGCGCCGCCGAACAGCCCCATTATCATCAGTCCCGACACCTCGTTCTGCTTGTCGGGCACCGACAGCAGCGCCTGCGAGAACACCTGCGAGAACACGTTGGAATTACCGTAACCCACAAGAGCTATCGCCGCATAAAGCACAGCCTCTGACGTGCCGAAGAACATGCCGGCCATGCCAAGTGCCATCATCACCACGCTGATGGCGAAGAACCTGCGGTTGTTCACCATCCTGAGGAAGAACGACCCCGTAAGACAGCCCGCCGTGCGGAAGATGAAATACAGGCCGGTGGCAAAAGCAGCTTCGTTGAGCGTCATGCCCAGGCGCTCCATAAGCAGCTTGGGAGCCGTGGTGTTAGTGCCCACGTCAATGCCCACATGACACATTATGCCGAGAAACGACAGCAGCACGACGGGGCGCCCCAGCAGGCGCAGACAGCCGGCAAGACTTGAAGCACGGCCTCCGGAAGCCTTCTCTTCCCCTATCGGCGTGACGGCCAGAAGCACGGCCGAGAGTATTCCCACCACAAGATACACGAGGAACAGCACCTTCCAGCCATAACCCATGGCAGGCACGGCTCCTATGGCTCCCCACATTGCTATATAAGGGGCGAGAAACGAGGCAACAGCCTTCACAAACTGGCCGAAAGTAAGCGTGCCGGCCAGATTGCCACCCTTTACCACCGTCGATATGAGCGGATTGAGCGACGTCTGCATCAGCGCGTTGCCTATGCCGAGCAGACAGAACGACGCCAGCATCACGCCGAACGAGCTGCCCGTAAGCGGCAGCACCAGCGACACCACCGTGACCGCAAGCGACAGCAGCACCGTGTTCTTGCGCCCGATGCGGTTCATCAGCATACCCGTGGGCACAGAGAATATCAGGAACCAGAAGAACACCATCGACGGAAAGATGTTTGCCACCGAGTCGCTCAGGCCGAGGTCTTCTTTCACATAGTTTGACGCAATGCCCACAAGGTCGACAAAACCCATCGCGAAGAAGCACAGCATCACCGGTATCAGATATAATGTTTTGTTCGAGTTCATCGTTTTTGTTTTTTTAAGGAGAGAAGGAGTAAGGAGAGAAGGAGTAAGGAGAAATGCTTTGTTGCACTTTACTACTTACTACTTTTTACTACTTCTCTACTTTACTACTTTATTTCAATCCAAACACCTCCATTTTCTTCACTTCCGTTTTCTTGTCGCTCTTCATAGAGAGAGAGTTGTACGGCTCTGAGGGGAACACGAGGTTGGTCATCACGGAGCGGCCGTTGTCGGCAAACAACTCCACGCTGCAGTTGTCAACAAATATGCGCAGCGACGACAGCCTGCCGTAAACGGGAGCAGTGGTTACGGCGGGGAACGACTCGCTGAACGACTTGTCGCCGCTGAAACGGCGGTCGAAGGTCAGCGTGCGTGTGGCATCGTCATAAACCACAACCACCCTCTCACCCCTGCCGTTGGCAAGAGTCAGGCTCACGGTGGAGCCATCGGCGACGTCGATATCCATGTTTATCTCGTAAGCTCCACGCGGAGCGTCAAACAGGCGGTCAACGGTCTTTTCTCCGAGAGTGAACGTCTCGCTCACGGCAGTCTTACCGCGTGCAGCTTCAATCTCCTTTGACGGCTTCGAGCCCAGATAGTCGTTGCCGCCGTCGCGAAAGAGAAACAGATCGCGGGCTATCGAGTTGGCACTCTTAAACTCCATCGTCGGCGTCAGCGGTGCATACTGCCAGTTGTTCATCCACGCAATTGCCACGCGGCGGTTGTCGGGCGCGTTGTCAAACGTCACGGTAGCATAGTGGTCCTTGCCGTAGTCCATCCATTTGGTCACACCAGGCTCGGTGTCGCACGTAAACTTATGTCCGTCAAAGCTGCCGGTGAAATACTGCGTGGCACTGCCGCCGAAGGGTCCGCCCGGATTGATGTTGCACAGCAGCACCCACTTCTTTTCGTCCGTGCCTTCGACTGGCAGTTCAAACAGGTCGGGGCATTCCCACACACCTCCGTGCGCACCGTATTCGCGGCCGAAGCTGCTCTCATAAGTCCACGCCTTCAGATCGGCAGACGAGTATATGCGCATCTCCTGTCCCGCTGCCAGTATCATTATCCACTTGTCGGTAGGCTCGTGGCGGAACACGTGCGGGTCGCGGAAGTCGGGCACGTCGGCAACTATCACCGGGTTACCCTCATATTTCTTGAACGTCAGTCCGCCGTCGGTGCTGTAAGCCATACTCTGCGTCTGGCTCTTATCAGCCGTGGTGTAAAACGCCACGACAGCATCCTTGCCGAAACCCGCCGTGTTGTCTTTGTCCACCACGCTGCTGCCGCTGAATATCAATCCCAGAGCGTCGGGCGCGAGAGCCCTCCCCTCGTCTTTCCAGTTTACGAGGTCAGTGCTTGTCGAGTGTCCCCAAGCCAGGTTGCCCCACTGCGAGCCGTAAGGATTCCACTGATAGCAGAGATGCCACACGCCGTCCTTGTAGAACATGCCGTTGGGGTCGTTCATCCATCCCCACGCCGGCGCGTGGTGATACTCCGGGCGGAACTGCTCATCGGGTATGCTCACCGTGTCGGCATACTTCATGCTCTCCCAGCACACCAGTTTTCGGGCGTCGCCTCCTGCCGGCACCCTTATGTCGAGTAACACTGGTTGCCCGTCGAAACGCGAGAGGTCCAACGGCACATAGTGGTCCACCCTGTCGGCGGCCAGTCTGATGTCGATGTTCTCCTCCAGCCTGTTGTCCACCACCACTCTGACGTTGCTCACCTGTGCGCTTTCCTGCACCGGAATCATCAGATACCGGCCCGTGGCGGCGGTGCGCATCATGCAGTGGCCTGCCGGAAGGAAGTCAATCTTATCCGTCTGCGCCTGTGCCTGCAGCGACATCGCACCCAACATGAGGACCACGAATATTTTTCTTATTTTCATGATTTGGTTATATTTAGAGTTAGTAAATCCCGTAAAGTTTTCAGTCAACAAGTCAACGATTTTCAGCGGCAAAGATATAGCATATATTAAAAATGCTATACAAAAATCATTTCAAGAAGTATAAAAAAACGTTCATGTAACATATTTCACATCCTTTGAACGATTTTTTATAAATCTGCGGCGGCCGTGCTAAAGCAACGGTTTATGCCTACGGGCATGATATCCTTTCAAATATGAATCTTTGCCGGATAAAAGAGAGACACATCCGGTACAGTGTTCTGCCTCCGAAAGAAACTGTCATCAGACCAAATGTGTCTCCCAAAAATCAAGACATAGGCTATAAAAATCTAAAACTCTCTTTCACGTAAGCCACGCCCCTATCAGTCGTAATTCTGATTCTGTGTGTACAGTCCTGGGATGTAGAACATCTGATTATAAGGAACAGGGAAGAACTCGTTCTTGCCTGCCGTGAAACGGGCGCCACTATAATAAGCACCGTGAGGCAGGTCTCTGTTTGTCACGTTGCCGGCAGCGTCGGTTACGGGCGCGGGCGCACCTTCCATCAAGTTTCCGTTATGGTCATATATGCTGTAAGTAGCATTCTGTTCTTTCTCAAAATATGCGTTGAGCGTGGACGAAGCTATACCCCAGCGACGCAGGTCGAAGAAGCGTCCGTTCTCCATAGCCATCTCCAGACGGCGCTCCCAGCGCAGACACCGGCGTGCCTGTTCCTGACTTGCGAAGTAAGAAGCGGGATATTCCGCAATCTCACACTGGTCGGCAGCATAGCTGATGTGCTTGGTTACAGAGTTGGCTGCACGCCGGCGAATCTCGTTGATTATGGTGCGGGCCTCTTCCAGACGGTTGAGTTCAATCAGAGCCTCAGCCCTCATAAGCATAACGTCTGTGTAACGGAACACGTAGTCGTTCATTGCGAAAGCCTGCCAAGAGCCGTTGTAGGTTTCGCCCTGTGAGCGCTGCGGCACCTCTTTCAAGGATGTGTAATATCCGTAGTCGTTGGCGTCACGCGAGTTTGCCATAGTCTGTGTGTATTCTTCCTCATACTTGTACGGGAACGAAGGCATTCCTACGGTATGGAACAATCTGGGGTCCCACTTCTGGCTTGTAGGCTGTCCGTTTATGGGATAGTCCTGCGTGTCGTCATATTCGTCAAACAGAGGCAGTCCGTTTCTTGTCTTGAAGGCGTTGACAAGGTCCTGCGACGGTTTGTGGAAGTCCCAACCGCATGACCACATGCCCCAGCATCCGTTCAGAGTGTTCGACCAGTTGGCGCGGCCGTAAGTGGTGTGGTCGTCCTCATAGTCTGATGTCTGCACGGCAAAGACAGACTCCTTGCTGTTATTATATTCGGGAAGGAAGATGTCGCCGTAATCCTCAAGGTATCCGTAATCAGAGTTCACCACATCGTTTGTGTACACAACGACACTGTCCATGTAGTCGCCGTTGATATGGCTTACGCCCGTGCTGGCCTCATATCCGTCGCCCCATGCCAGGTTGAGATAGCACTTTGCGAGATACGCGGCGGCAGCCACCTTGTTGGCACGTCCGTCCTCTCCCGGTCCTTTCACGGGAAGCACATCGTAAGCCTCCTTAAAATCGTCAATCACCTTATGGAAAAGCTGGTCGTAAGTAAACTCGTCGTTCCTTACGGATTCCTGCGCTCCGTTTGCCTCAACAGTTTCGTCAATCCACGGAATCTTGCGGAACACCGTGAGCAGCTTGTAATAGAAGTGGGCACGCAGGAACTTCACTTCAGCCCGGCGCTGGCGTGTGGTCTCCCCGCCAAGCACATCTTCGCCATAGCGGTCGAGCGAAAGGAGCGCACGGTTGCAGCGCGACACGGCGCAATAAAGACGATACCAAAGCTCGTCCATCTCACCCGGAGTGGTGGAAGTGAGCGATGTCCACACGTCAAAATGGTGATACCCCGTGTCGTTAGGACCACTGCCGCCCTTCAGACAGTCGTCCGATGTGACGTCGCCATAAGGGAAGAGGTTGAACGGATAAGTGTACCAGCAGTCGCCGAGCATGGCGTATGCCGAGGTAACCATACCTTCGGGGTCAGAAAAAGCCTTGTCTTCATCAACCACGGCAGTAGGATTATATTCGAGGAAATCCTCACAGCTTGTGAGCGTGAAACCAAAAAGACAGGCGGCAAATATGCTATATATCTTTTTCATTGTTATATTGTCTTTTTATTGTTAGAAACTTAATTGCAATCCGAATGAAACCGATGTTGACAGCGGGTAATTCCAATCGGGATTCTCAGGGTCGGGACATGTCAGGCTCGAACTCTTGATAGTAAGCAGGTTTTGTCCCGAAATATAAACACGTGCGCCTGTCATCTTCAGCTTTGACATAAGCTGTGAAGGCAGAGTGTAGCCAATCTGCAGCGTGCGCAGCTTGAGATAAGAGCCGTTCTCCACGAAGTAGCTTGATGCGCGTCCCTCGTCGGCGGTGTTGCTCGTCGTGAGTCTCGGTATGTCAGAGTCGGTGTTGTTGGTGTTCCATGCGTCAAGCAGACGGTTACCCTTGTTTGAGCCGGCGTCAGTAATTGACCAGAAGTCGGTCTGGAATTTCTGATTGTTGTAAACATCCTTGTCGCACACTCCCTGCCAGAACATCGACAAGTCGAAGCCTTTGTAGGTAAGGCCGATGTTGATACCGTAAGAGAATTTGGGCACAGGGTTGTAAATCCAATCCTGGTCTTCGGCGTTGATTACGCCGTTATGGTCGAGGTCTGCATACTTCAGTCCGCCGACACGGGCATTTGCCTGACCCGAAGCGTCAACCTCGGCTTGTGTCTGGAACAGCCCCTCAACAACATAACCTACTATCGAGCCATAAGGCTCGCCCGACTGAACGAGGTTTTCACTCGACGTATGGGCATAAGAGCCGGTTGCCACCGAAGGCAGATAAGTCACCTTGTTGCGGTAGAAGTCGGCATTCGCGTTGATGTCAATGCCCAAACCGTTATGCAGCGTGGTGCGGTAGCCCAACATGAACTCCATACCCCAGTTGCGCAGAGATGCACCGTTCATCCATGTTGCTCCGCCCTCGCCTTTTGTTCCGATGAAGGCCGGATTTATAAGCATGTCTTCAACGTCTTTGATATACCAGTCGATGCTTCCATACAAAGAGTTGCGGAAAAGAGTGAAGTCGGTACCTATATTATATTGCGTGGCAGCCTCCCACTTCAGGTTGGGATTGCCCAACTGTGTGGCACGATAGCCTGACGGGAATGTGCCTGAGCCCTGCAGGTAAATGTCGTAGGCGGTTGAGGTCACGCGGTCGAGTCCGTAGTCAACGACATACAGGCCGAACTGGGCGTTGTTGTCGATAGCTTGGTTACCGGTCTTACCCCATGAAGCACGTATTTTCCAGTCATCAAGCCAGTCTTTCTCAAGCATTTTTGAGATACGGAAGCCAAGCGTGGCTGCGGGGAAAGTACCCCAGCGGTGATCTCTGCCGAAGCGTGAAGAGCCGTCACGACGTACCGTTACTGAAGCCAGAATGAGGTCGTCAAAGTTATAATCAATCTTGCCGAAGAAAGAAGCCAGGCGGTAGCCTACCTTTGCTCCCGTCACGCGGGCTGTGCCGGTGGCGGCGTTGGGCCACATATAGTCAGGGTCTTCAAGGGCATAACCCTCATTGTATCCGGACCAGTCGATTGAGCTTTGCTTTGAAAGCTCTGCTCCGAGCAGCACCGAGAAGTTATGCTTCTGTGCCAGCGTAAAGTTATAGTTGGCTGTGTTGGACCAAGTCCAGTTCATGTCATTCTTGTTTGAAAGTGTGGTGCTGGCAATGTCGTTGTTAACGATGTCTGAATGGAAAGTATTCCTCATAGACTGTATGAACGACGTATAATAATCTATACCGAAGCTCGAACGCAGCACAAGACCTTTTATCGGAGTAAGCTCTACGTAGGCATTACCGAACATACGCCAGTAATCAAGGCTGTTATTGCGATTCTGATACATTTCACGGAGCGGATTCTGACGGTCACTCATGCTGCCCACGGGACCGCCGAAGGTTACGCCGTCAATCTCATATACAGGCACGATGGGAGCCATCTTCAGGGCGTTCTCCATAGGCGCGCTGTCAACCTGTCTTGAATAAGTGAGAGTAAAGTTCTCGCCTACTTTCAACATGCGGTTGATGTTGTAAGAAGTGTTCATTCTGGCAGAGATGTTCTCGAACGAGGTATATTTCAGGATACCGTTATTTTTCTTATATCCCAGCGAGAACAGGGCCGAATATTTGTCTGTGGCGTTTGACACAGAGAGGTCATAGTTCTGCGAGAAACCGGTGCGTGAGATTTCGTCGAGCCAGTCGGTGTCAGAGTATCTCATCGTCCTGTCGGCATTGATGAATCCGTCATAACGGCCGTTCACCGTATAATTTACGTACTGCTCGGTGGCCGGATTCCACACCGTTATCGGAGTACCGCTGGCGGCGTTGAGGTCGAGTCCGTAGTTTGAAGCATAAGTAATCGGGTCGATGCCGTCGTTGAGAGCTGCCTGTGCCATGGCCGTGGCATACTGTGCAGAGTTACAGAGCTTCATGAGCGACTGTGAAGTGTAGAACGAAGCAGTAAGATTTGTGGAAAAGTCAACCTTCAGCTTGCCGCCCTTCTTGCCCTGCTTGGTAGTGATGATGATGACACCGTTGGCCGCACGCGAGCCGTATATAGAGGCTGACGCGGCATCTTTCAATACCTGCATCGACTCAATATCATTTGTATTAAGAGAGTTAAGAGATGTTGTAGTCGGCACACCGTCGATGATAAACAACGGGTCTTGCGAAGAACTGATTGAGCCCACACCGCGTATGCGCACCGTTCCCGTACCGATAGGCGAGCCGTTGCCGGTAATCGTCATGCCCGGCACACGTCCCTGAAGGGCGCGCATGGGGTCGGCATCGGGACTGGTTTTCAGCTCGTCGGTAGATACTACCGACACCGAGCCGGTAAGGTCGGCCTTGCGCTGGGTGGTATAACCCGTCACCACAAGTTCGTTAAGTGTGGCGTTCTCTTCCTCCATAGTAACGTTTACCGCCGGGGCAGCCGTCACCGTCTGCGTCTTATATCCCACGTATGAGATTTTCAACTTTGCTCCGGGAGCCGTTTTCATGCGGAAGTTTCCGTCAAAGTCGGTTACTGTGGCATTCTTGGTGCCTTCCTCCACAACGGATGCACCGATGATTGTTTCGCCCGTTTCGTCTTTTACCGTACCGCTCACGTCCACCTGCTGTTGGGCGAACGCAACCGTTCCGAAGGCGACGAACACTGCGTTGAGCAGTATCCTCTTAATGTTTTTCATCATAAATACATATTTTTTGGTTAGTAAATAATTTTATCAAAACTGCCGCAAAGATAATGCGACATATTAAATAATGATAAAAAAATTATTTCAACGAATGAAAAATATCGTTCATGTATCAAAATTTACAGCTTTTGAACGATTTTTACAAGCGTGGCCTGGCTCGGCGGCGGACAAGCCGGGAAAACCTTGATTTTTGACACAAACGTAAACCCCTGATTTTCAGAAGATTATCTCCAGACATGTAAAAGGTTACCTTTGAGCCGCCAAAAGCTTACCTTTTACAAGACAAAAGACGGTCTTTTGCCGCGCAAAAAGCCGTCTTTGACAAACCTTGAAAAAATGTTCTGTATGGTTATTGGGGTTATACGGT
>CALNFG010000087.1 GCA_939792625.1 uncultured Prevotella sp. | reverse complement strand
ATGTCACTCTCTACGGTTACGGTATATATGCCGTTGCGCCGCACTATCTGGCCGTCTTTCCATTCGGGGCGTATGTCGGCCACCTGTCTCAGCGGCACCGATGTCAGTCCGCCGGCGGCCGGTATGCGTTCGCCGGCTATGTCGGCGTTGGTCGAGCTGTCGGCCTTTGTGCCCTTCAGCACCACGGGAATACCGTCGTCGCCCTCCCATACCGTGGCCACGGGCGTGCCGCTGCCGTATCGCATGGCGAGTGTTGACTCTACGGTGAGGTTGCTTACGCCGAGACGCGATGCCTCGTCTTCTTTCAGAACAATGTTGCCCGAGGCGAGAGGCTCGTTAAGGTCGGTATGCACCTGTGAGAGCATGGGCAGCTTGCGCAGCTCGTCTGCCAGTCTGCCGGCCTGTGTCTTCAGCTCTTTCAGATTCTCGCCGCTGAGTCTTATCTCGATGGGATACACGGCTTCGCTGTAACTGAGCTGCTTGAATCTGACGCGCGCTCCCGGAAAATAATTGCTGTATTTTGGCATGTATTCGTCGAGCAGCTCCTCTGTGGCTTCGGTGCCGGTGGTGTTGACCACAAATTGGGCATAGTTGGTGCCGGCTATCTGCGGGGCGTATGCCGTGTGGAAGCGTGGCGAGGCGCAGCCCTTGAACGAAGTGACCGACACCACGCGGCTGTCCTTGCGCAGCAGATGCTCAAGACTGTCGGCTATCGTGGATGTGTGTTTTAACGAAGTTCCTGTCGGGGTGTATATCTCGACGGCAAACTGGTTGCGGTCGGCAGCCGGCATGAGCTGCTGAGGCAGGCGGGTGAACATCACCGCGCCGGCCGCCACCGACAGCACTCCGACAGCCACCGTGACCTTCGGATGGGCGAAGCATACGTCGAGCAGCTTGTTGTAAGACTTCTGTATGAAGTCGAGAAACGAGAACGGCTTGCGCCCGCCGGCTCTCTTCTTGCCCGACATGGGCTTGCGGATAAACCAGAACTGCATGAACGGAACGAGCAGCGTGGCGACAAGAAGTGATGCCATGAGTACGATGGTGACGCCCCAGGGGAACATAAGGATGAAGTCCTTGAACATTCCGCTAAGCGTTATCAGGAACGGGAAGAACGTCACCGTGATGGCGAGTGTGGCCGAGAAGATAGACTTGAAGAAGTGTGTGGTGCTGCGTATTGACGCATGCCAGCGTGACATGCCTGTGCCGAGCAGCTCCAGGTAGTTGTCGATGATGACGATGGAGTTGTCAACTATCATTCCGAGCGACATTATGAGTACGGCCAGTGTAACCGTGTTAAGCTCTATGCCGAAAGCGTTGAACAGACCGAGGGATATGAATATCGTTATCGGAATGGTCGAGGCGGCCACTAAAGCCACTCTCATGGGCAGCAGGAGCATCACCACGATGACAACGGCGACGATGGCTATGACGAGTTCTTCAAGGAAGTTGGTCACGCTGTCGTCAACCACTTTGCTCTGGTCGGTTATGCGGTATATGTTCACGTCGTCGGGAATAGTCTGCCTGAAGCCGGCCATCATCTTGTCGATGTCTTCGCCCATCTTCACTATGTTCTGGCCTTTCTTCATCTCAACGCTGAGCAGCAGGCACTTTGTGCCGTTGTTTGTGATGTAAGAGTCGGGCTCGGGATACTCGCGGCGCACGTCGGCCACGTCGCCGAGGCGTATGTTTGTGCCGTCGGGGGCTGAGTAGACTATCATCTGCCGCAGGTCGTAGACGGAGTTGAGCGACTTCTCCACGTACAGCGGCTGCACGTAGGCATCGGTCTTTACGCGCCCGCCGCTCGTGGTGAAGCCTTTCTGCATGAGGCTCAGGGCCAGTGTCTTGTCGCTCAGACCGTAGTGGCTGAGGCGCTCGTTGTCAAGATATACGGCTATCTGCTCGTTCTGCATGCCGCTGACAGTCATGCGTCCTACGCTCTCGATGCGGCGCAGGCTGTCTTGCAGATTGTCCATGTAGTCGGACAGCTCGCGGTAAGTCTTGTCCTTGCTTTCCATCGTTATGAGCAGGGCCGAAGTGTCGCCGAAGTCGTCCATCACCTTTATGGCGAGGACGTTGCCCGGCAATTGGGCCTTGAAGTCGTTCACACCGTGCTTGAACTTGCTCCAGAATGCGTCTTTGTCGTTGACATCATCGTTGAGTTCCACCTGTATGTAGGTTATTCCGTCGCGGCTCTTTGAAAAGGTTTTTGCCTTCTTCACTTCTTTGTATGTGAAGATATAGTTCTCCAGCGGTTTTGTCACCTGTTCGGCCATTTCGTCCGCCGGCACGCCCGGAGCCACGGCCACGACGATGCCCTGGCGCACGGTGAAGTCGGGAAACTCGTTTTTCCGCATGCCCGGCAGACTGTATATGCCGAAAGCCACGAGGCAGCTGAATATCAGGATGACTATCTGCCGGTAGTGCATGGCCCATTCCACGAAATTGCGTTTCTTTTGTTCCATCGTTTTTATATTTTTAGTTGACAAGTTGACAAGTCGACGGGCAGACAAGGAGATTCCATTTTAGTTGATGAATTGACGGCAGATATGTCTGTCTGCAAACAAGGCATGTCTCCATGTCTGCCCGTCTGCCTGTCGCCCGTCTGCTTGTCATTTCACACGGGTTCCGTTGCTTACCTTGTGTTGTCCGGCAACAATGATGTTGTCGCCTGCGGCAAGTCCCGAAGTTACGGTTACTCCCGAGGCCGTGAAGTCGCCGCATGTTATAATACGTTTGACGGCTTTTCCGCCAACGGCGAGCCATACAAACTCGTTGTTGTTCTCGTCAATCTGCACTATGTGTGCCGGTATGATGCATGTCGCGGCCTCGTCCTGACGCCCGATGCTGACTTCGGCCACCATGCCGGGCATCATCTTGCGGCCGTTGTTACGCAACGTAATCTTCACGTCGTAGGCACGGCTCATGGGGTCGGCCGTGACGCCTTTCTCTGTCACCGTGCCCGTCATGACCTCTCCGCCCAGTGCGGCGATGCTCACCGAAGCCTTCTGTCCCACGGCTATCTGTGATATTTCATTCTCAGGCACAGCTATCTTGACCTTCAGTCTGTCCACGGTTATGAGCTTGGCCACGGGCGTGCCGGGCATTACGTTCTGTCCACGCTCCACGTTCTTCTGCGATATCATGCCCGTGAACGGTGCGTACAGGCGGCAGTCGGCAAGGCTCTTTGCCGCCATCTTTTCGGCAGAGCGGGCCTGTTGCAGCGTGGTCTGTGCCTCAATCCATTTTATTTCGGGCAGACTGCCCTTGTCGTACAGCTCTTTCATGCGGCGCCATGCGTCTTCGGCCTGTGTCAGGGCTGCCAGGGCAGCGTTGTGCATGTTGCGTGCCTGGGTAGGGTCGAGCGTGGCTATGAGCCTGCCCTTGCCGACGCTCTCGCCGTCTTTGATGTACACACCGTCTACTGTGCCCGACGTGGCGAAGCTCAGCAGGGTGCCGTTCTCTTCTTCAACCGTGCCCGAATAACTGCGCAAGGCGTCGGCACCGCTGCCGGCTACCTGCATTGTTTCCACTTTTACGGCCCCGGGCCCTGTGCCTTCGGCCGTACTCTTGCCGCCGCATGACGTCAGGACCACGGCGGCAAGCATTGTTGCGATGAGTTGATGTTTTTTTGTCTTCATGTCCTTGATGTTGTTTTATGATGCAAAATTATGGACATTCGGACTGTTTTGTGACTTTTGTAATTCTACGTTGGTGTCCTATTTCGGAACAAAGCGAAAAACAGAACATTTGTAACGGGAAACGGAAATGCCGCCGGTCGGAAAACGAGAAATAAGCCATTGTTTTTGTGCCATAGGCATGCGTTGTTGCCGGAGCTTGTCTTTTACCTCATGAAAGCTTATCTTTTGCAGCACAAAAGCTTACCTTTCGGAACGCAAAAGACAAGCTTTTGTAATGTGTTGATTGTCAGAGCGTTGTGAAAACACAACCGGCAGATGTCCCATACACCTTATTAATATATGGCGGAAATCTGTTTTTAATTCTTAAAAAAGGATTTTCGGACATTTTGTCGTTACTTTTGGATAACCGAGATGTCGCAAAAAATGCTTTTCTTTGCAAACAAAAAGAATATGGATGTGAAAAAACGGATGTCGCAAGACATTGACGACTTGTTGAAACTGAAATACACCAACGGGAAGATAGCCGTGGTTGACGAGTTTACTGACATCAACACCGACTCTACCCTACAGGTTGACGGAGTGTTTGTTGTGCTTTGTCTTTCGGGAAGATGCACGTGTGACGTTAACGGCAGTCCTTACGTCATCCGCAAGAACGAGGCTCTGATATACACCCCCAACTCGGTTATAGAAAACGTTCTGTTCAGTACCGATTTGCAGTTCCGCTGCGTGTTCATCACCGCCGAATATGCCGAGAATACGCTGCCGATGCCTGCCGTGGGCTGGAATTTCAGGTTGTTTGTGCAGGACAACCCGGTAATATCGCTGCTCGACAGAGAGGTGGAGGGCTTCTGCAGGTACTGCGACGTGTTCAAGGAGAAATTCACCGATACCACCAACATCTATCGTGACAAGATAATCGATGCACTGATGCAGGCTTTCATTTATGATTTCGGTAATATCCTGTACCGTCTCGTCGGCCTTAATCCGCGCCCGCTGTCGTCGGCCGAAAACATCTTCGACAACTTCATCAGTCTGTTGTCGCAGTCGTATCCCAAGCGCCGCAACGTGGCTTATTATGCCGACCGCCTTAACATTACGCCTAAATATCTGTCGGTGGTGTGCAAGAAGACGGGCGGAAAGACCGCCTCGAAAATCATCGACGCATACGTCACGAAAGACATCGAGCGGCTGTTGATGTCGACACGCAAGAGCGTCAAGGAGATATCCAACGAGCTCGACTTTCCGAACGCCTCTTTTTTCGGCCGTTATGTCAAGAAGAATCTCGGCTGCGCTCCCAACGAGCTGCGCCACCGTCGCTGTCGTACGGATGAGGCCGGGGGCAGGTCATGAACTTGCCTCCGGCCTCGTCCGCCGGTTGGCGGGTTCATGGCGGCAGTCAGATTATCCGCGCGGCTGTTTGTTAATCCATTCGGCTATGTCTTTCAGAACTTCCGGCGATATGGTTTGTTCTATTTGTCCGTATTCGGCGGGAAGTCCGGTTGTACACGGCTGGAACAGATGGTTGAGCCCCGGGTAGGTCTTTATCAGGTTGCCGGAGATCTGAGGCAGCAGGTTGCTTATCGCTGCCAGATTTGTCTCGGCTTCCACCTGTGTGTCTTTTCCGCCGTTGATTGCCATTACGGGGCATCGCGTGTTCTTGATGTCTTCTGCCGGATTGTAGGCGATGAAATATCTCATCCAGGGAGACGAGCATTGCTTCATTACCATGCTCAGATTGTTTATGGCCGGTGCGGGCAGTTTTATGCCGGCTCGTTTAATTATGTCATGTGCTGTGGAAGTTGTGTCATTATGTGTTACGGCAGTTAATACGGCACGCAGGGCTTTGCAGTATTCATCGGCTGTTTCTGTGGGTACGCCGCTTAGTTTTAAAGCCATTTCGTTTTGTTTTACCAGTATTTCCGTTCCGTCTGTACCCGGTCCGGCCATGCTGACGATGAAGTCGGCTTTGCCTCGGGCTGCAATCATGAAAGCGATACCTCCTCCTTCGCTGTGTCCGAGAATACCTGTCTTGCCGAATTTACCGGTTTTATGTATATACTCTATTGCGGCAAGGGCGTCTTTCATGTTGTTCTCGCTAGTGGCCGTGGCAGGGTCGCCTGTTGATTTTCCTGCTCCCCGGTCGTCATAACGCAGTGAGGCTATGCCGTTGCGTGCCAGGAAGTCGGCTATTACGAGGAACGGCTTGTGGTCGAATATTTCTTCGTCCCGGTTTTGCAGTCCGCTGCCTGTCACCATAATCACTACCGGCACTGAGCCTTTGCCTCTTTTGTCAAAGCCTTCGGGATAGGTCAGTGTTCCGCTGAGGCTTACGTTGTCGGCGGCGTTGCCGAACGTAACCTCTTCTGTGGTGTAAGGATAGGGTGGCCGGGGTGTTTGCGGACGGTTGCGTTTTACCGTGCCGGGTTTCATTTCGAGCGGGAACGACATTCCGCTTTGTGACAACGAGCCTTTCAGCATGCCGTCTTTCATCTCTCCTTCGTATGTGGCCTTTATTGCCGGTATGTCGATTTTTACTTTTGTTCCATCGGTTACTGATATTTCGGCCGGTATGCCTTTTGCTCCCTGATCGGGACTGTCGAAAGTGCAGGTCATTGTGCCGTCTTTGTCTTTTGTGATGTTGAAGACAAGATTCAGTTTCATGCCGTTCAGATTCAGCTTGCCTGTCCAGCTGCCGGTTATGTCTTGCGCAGTTGCGTTGAGGCATATAAAAAGCATGATAAGCAGAGTTGACATTTTATTCATGGTAGCATTTTATTTAGTGGGTTATAAAATATAATGCAAATATAACTGAAAAATCCATTTCTTTTGTGTGTTGGCATGAAAAGAAATAAAAAAATAATCCCTTGCAATTTTGTGTTGCAAGGGATTGGGTGTATCCCGCTCGGGGTGGTATTTATTGATGTGTTGTGTTTTCTGTCTGTTGTGCGGTTGTTATCTTGACACGGTAAATTCGAGGCAGGCCTTGATCTGGTCCAGATTGTCGGTTGACGAAGGTGTGTAGATGTCGTAAACTTTATTGTCGTCAACATATACGGCTGCCATGTAGAGACTCAGTATCACGCTTTGTCTGTTGTTCATGTAGATGAAGGAACCGCCGGTCGGGTACCAGAATGCTATCGTCACTTTATGTTTCTCTCCGCCGTATTCAAGGTCGGGATATGTTACGGATGTCGGAACGGCAGTGAAGTAACTTACATACTGGTTGATGGAATAGAACTCGAACGAGCCTCTGAGGGTCTGGTTGGATGCGTTCTCTATGGCCTGTTTCAAGTCGTTATATTTTTCGGGAAGTTCTTTTGCCAGGACTCTGCCCGGTACACCGGCTATGGCAAATGTGGAGTCTTTTGAGAAGCTTGCCACGATTCCTGTTATTGAGTCGACCTTCGCCATGTAGTCTGAACTTGTGGTCGTTATGGTGTCATTGTAGAAGCGTAACTTGTTTTCATATTGCCATTCGGTGCTGCTGCCGTAATATATGCCCGACATGCTGGTCAGATACTGCTGGTAAGTCTCCGGATCAATGCCTCCGTTGTCGTCTCCGTTGATGCACGATGTGAGTGATGTTGCGCCGATGCAACACATGATGAAGATGATAAGTGATTTACTGATTTTTTTCATTACAGTTATATAATTTTATTGTTTTGCTATATATTAAACAGCCGTTAAGCGAAAAACTTGCACCGGGTCGCCGTTTTTTTTTTGTTTTAATTTAAAATTCTTGTTTTTTTCGATGATTATATGTGTCTCACTTCGCTGTGCAGCAGATTCATGAATTCCTCACGGGTCTTGGCCTGGTTGAATGCACCTGAGAAGTCGCTTGTTGTCGTTATGGCGTTCTGTTTTTCTACTCCTCTCATCTGCATGCACATGTGTTTGGCTTCAACCACGACCATCACTCCCAGCGGCTTCAGCGTTTCCTGTATACATTCTTTTATCTGCAGAGTCATTCTTTCCTGTACCTGCAGGCGGTGGCTGTATATGTCGACTACGCGTGCAATTTTGCTCAGCCCCGTGATATATCCGTTGGGGATATATGCCACATGCACTTTTCCATAGAACGGCAGCATGTGATGTTCGCAAAGTGAAAAGAAGTCGATGTCTTTCACTATGACCATCTGGTTGTATTTCTCTTCGAACAAGGCGTCTAAAAGCACTTTGTGTGCATCCTGTGTGTATCCGCGTGTAAGTATCTGCATGGCCTTTGCCACGCGCATCGGTGTTTTTAGCAGTCCCTCACGCTCGGTGTCTTCGCCAAGCAGTCTTATGATGCTTTTATAATGTGACGCGAGGTCGTCAAGACCTTCGCGGAATTCAGTTTCCGGATTCATTTCTTTATAGTATTTTTATGTGCGTCAAAAGCCTGTCCCTGTCCCTCTGGGTTGTATTGCCTGGTGGGTGGGGACATGGCGGTGTTGTCTGTCTGGTTAATGTTGATAGGAAAGGAAGGTTTTAATAAGCTACTGTTATCTTGCCTTTTACGATACATGCCTGGCTGTATCCCATGTTCTTTATTACTTTCAGCACCTCGTTGGCTTCTTGGTAGGTGCGGAAATTACCGACACGGCAAATCCACCGCGGAGAGTAGAAGTGGACATAGATAGGCAGGTCGGGGAATCTCATTTTTATGGAGTTGCCTATGTTTTCGGCTTTCTGTCTGTCTGCTCTTGAATTGCCTCCGGAGTACGCTTGCACACGGTATCCTGTCACTTTTCTTGCATGACGCATCACTTTTTTCGATGTGTCTATTGTCGGTGCTTCGGTGTCAGCCTCATATTTTGTACTCGGAGTATGTCCTGTTCCCGTGTTCCCTGTTACAGGCTTATGTTCGTATTCGCGTTTTGTTACGGCTTTGTTTTCTGCTTGTTCAGGTTTGTCGGTAGTGGCAGTTGTGGTTTTGGCCGGTTGGGTTCTTATGAGTTTGGCGTTGTTTACCAATTCGTCGATTTCCGGGCTTTGTGTCACGGTGACCGTTCCTCCTCCAGACTTGTTGTCTCTCAGTCTGTCGAGGAACGACTGTGCATGAGCATTTTGGGCGAGTCCTGTCGCCAAGAGTGCGATAACGGCGAATTGTTTCATTTCTTGATGTGTGTTTGTTGAATGCTGAAAAATAACAGAGAGCGGCGGACGCATCTCTTTAAGATATGTTGTCCGCCAACTCTTCCGGTTATTGCTCTTATTATTTCCAGGCGTTGATGATGCCCATGAAGTCGGCTGCCTTCAGTGAAGCTCCACCGATGAGGCCACCGTCTATGTCGGGCTTTGCGAACAGCTCGGGAGCGTTGCTGGCCTTGCAGCTTCCTCCGTAAAGGATGGTTGTGTTCTCGGCTGTTTCCTTGCCGTATTTTCCGGCGATGATGCTGCGGATGTAGGCGTGAATCTCTTCTGCCTGTTCTGCCGTGGCTGTCTTGCCTGTACCGATGGCCCAGATGGGCTCGTAAGCTATGATGATGTTCTTGAATTCTTCTTCTGTAAGGTTGAATACGCTGCCTTCCAGCTCAGCCTTTACAACCTCATTCTGCTTTCCTGCTTCTCTTTCTTCGAGGCTCTCGCCGATGCAGAAGATTACTTTCAGGCCGTTCTTCAGTGCGAGGAGAACTTTTTCTTTCAGAATCTCAGGAGTTTCGGCATAATATCCGCGGCGCTCAGAGTGGCCGAGTATTACGTATTGCGCTCCTGTGCTTTTTACCATTTCGGCTGAAACCTCTCCTGTATATGCACCTTTTTCCTTGTCGGCGCAGTTTTCGGCTCCGAGTCCTATAATGTCTTGGTCAAGGAATTGTGCTATGCTTGCCAAGTGGATGAACGGCGTGCAGATGATGACACCGCAGTTAGGCTTCTCGTTAGTGAGAGCTTCGTTGAGTTCTTTTGCAAGAGCTATGCCGTCTTGCAAGTTCATGTTCATTTTCCAGTTACCTGCTACAATTTTCTTTCTCATTTTCTTTTTG
>CALNFG010000086.1 GCA_939792625.1 uncultured Prevotella sp. | reverse complement strand
CGCCCGAATGGAGCATACACAGCGCGGCAGCAACCCACAACTACACCTTCATCTGGGGCATGGGCGGCGAGAATCTGGACTACGGCGATCAGGACTTCTCAAAGATTACAGACTTAAAGTAAACATTCCACACATATCAACAAAGATAAAGCAATGGATACATTTTCACAGAAATTCTCACTTGAAGGCAAAGTGGCTCTCGTCACGGGAGCAGCCTACGGCATAGGCTTCGCCATAGCCGAGGCCTACGCCAAGGCCGGCGCGAAGATAGCCTTCAACTGCCGTTCGCAGCATCACATGGACCAGGCCCTGGCCGACTATAAGGCAAAAGGCATCGACGCGAAAGGTTACATCTGCGACGTAACCTGCGAAGACGAGGTAAAAAAGATGGTAGCCGACATCGAGAAAGAACTCGGCACGATAGACATTCTCGTCAACAACGCCGGAATAATAAAGCGCATACCCATGACGGAGATGTCTGTTGACGAATTCCGCCAGGTTGTCGACATCGACCTCAACGCCCCGTTCATCGTCTCCAAGGCCGTGATACCGGGAATGATAAAGAAAGGCCACGGCAAGATTATCAACGTATGCTCCATGATGAGCGAGCTGGGACGCGAGACGGTGTCAGCATACGCCGCAGCCAAAGGCGGCCTGAAGATGCTCACGCGCAACATCTGCTCAGAGTACGGCGAATACAACATACAGTGTAACGGCATAGGCCCGGGCTACATCGCCACGCCGCAGACGGCTCCGCTGCGCGAGCGTCAGGCTGACGGCAGCCGTCATCCGTTCGACAGCTTCATCGTGTCAAAGACTCCGGCGGCACGCTGGGGCACGCCCGAAGACCTGATGGGCCCGGCAGTGTTCCTGGCATCAGACGCCTCAGACTTCGTGAACGGACACATACTCTACGTCGACGGCGGCATCCTTGCATACATCGGCAAGCAGCCATGACCCCGTACAACGGCGTTTTAAGATAACCCTGCGGGGCTGCAGCGTAATTGATTCTCTTTACGCCGCAGCCCCGTCTTTTATGCCGACAAGCGATAAAAAAGAAATGTTCACAATCAGACAAGAAACGGAAAAAGACTTTGCCGCGGTGCGCGACGTGATAATGCTCACATTCAGAGACATTGAAGAAAGCGACCACACGGAACACCTGCTGGTGGAACGGCTGCGCCTCTCAGACGCATACATACCCGGACTGTCATTGGTGGCCGAAACTGACGGCAACAAGACAGTGGGACACATCATGCTGTCGGCAGCCAAAGTGGTATCGGCCGAGGGCGAGTACACGGTGCTGGCGGTTGCCCCGCTGTCAGTGCTGCCCGGATACCAACGCCGCGGCATCGGCTCCATGCTCATACGCGAGGCACACCGCAGGGCGGCCTCACTGGGCTACGGCGCGGCGGTGCTGCTGGGCCACAAAGACTATTACCCGAGATTCGGCTACAAGCAGGCCTCCGCCTTCGGGATAACATTCCCGTTTGAAGCGCCCGACGAATGCTGCATGGCGGCAGAACTCGTCAAAGGAGGACTTGACGGAATACACGGCACAGTGAATTATCCCGACGCCTTCGGCCTGTGAAACGGCAGCACAAGCGGAGCGTGAAACAATAACCCGCAACATGCCGACAGGCACATTACCGGGAAAGAGGATGAAAGAAGAAAAAACACCTGACAACCGCCAACTTGCCAAAGGCCGTCTTCTGCGGCGCAGAAGACGGCCTTTCAGCTTGCGCAAGCTTACATCTTGCATCACAAGAGTGTAAATCCGCGCAAGCCGTCCCGAACCAGTGCGCATGCCGTATGATAAAATATCAAATATCACGGCATGAGGGACATAAAGCAAAGACTTTATTTTTTGAACATTTATAAATAAGCGGTATCTTTGCACCGGAATAAAATCAAGACACACGATGAAGTATTTGTCCGTATTGTTTGCCTGCATGGTGATGGCGTTGTCCACAATGCCATGCTTCCTCATGGACAAATGCCTCTTCAGTGAGGACGGAACGTCGTGCGGCTGCGAGACAGGCGATGACGACGGCTGTCCTGCCGACTGTTGCTCGCCTTTCATGCACTGCAGCACATGCCCGGGCTGCACACAGCCCGAAACGGTGATGACCGGCACGCCCGTCGTCCGCACATTCAGGAACATTCAGTTTGCACACGCAGAAGGAACAATCAGTTCTTTCAGCCGTTCCATCTGGCAACCGCCAAAAGCCTGACATCGTTTTTCAACACACCGGGACTGCCGCGCACCCGCGCACGGACATGCCCCGCCACAGCCGACGGCACCCAACGTGCCGCCCGCACCGCACGCATGCGCCCTCCGCAACAGCAGCAGTGCGGTAAGAAACACAAATCACATTAACACAAAAAACAAGAAAAACGATGAAAAAGACCATATTGGCGCTCACGGCTCTCACCGCATGGGCACACGGCGCCAGTGCCCAAAACACACTGAAGGCAACAGTAAAGGACAAAGAAAACGGCGAAACGCTCATCGGCGTGACGGCCAGAGTGGACGGTACGGACATCACAGCCGTATCCGACAGTGACGGAAACATCACCATAAGCAACATCCCCGACGGCGAGCGGAGCATTACGTTCAGCTACGTGGGCTACGAGGAAAAGACGGAAAGGATGTCGTTCCCGCTAACTGATGACGGCACCGTCACCATAACCATGGGCGAAGACGAGGAAGAACTCGAAGAAATCACCGTACAGACCACACGCGGCACGCGCAGCATAAAGAACATACCGACGCGCGTCGAATTTATATCGGGCGAGGAACTCGACGAGAAGTCGAGCATGAAACCGGGCGACATACGCATGCTGCTCAATGAAAGCACGGGCATAACCACGCAGCAGACATCGGCCATATCGGGCAACGCGGCCATACGCATACAGGGGCTGGACGGACGGTACACACAGATACTGAAAGACGGATTCCCCACGTTTGCAGGTGCGGCGAGCGGTCTCGGGCTGCTGCAGACGCCCCCGCTCGACCTCAGGCAGGTGGAAATAATCAAAGGCTCGTCGTCGACGCTGTACGGCGGAGGCGCCATAGCCGGACTCGTAAACCTTATATCCAAGACTCCCGGAGAAAAACGCGAACTCAACTTCCTGCTCAACGGCACGTCGGGACGCGGACTCGACGCAAGCGCCTTCTACAGCCGCAAGTTCGGCAAGGTGGGCACGACGATGCTCTTCTCGTACAACCGCAACTGGGCCTACGACCCGTCTGACACGGGATTCACGGCCATACCCGAGTTCGACCGCTTCACGTTCAACCCCAAACTCTTCCTCTACTTCTCCGAAAACACCGACATGAACATCGCCCTCAACACGATGTACGAAGACCGTCTCGGCGGCGACATCGAATATGTAAGAGGCCGCGGCAGCGACGTTCACGCCTACTTCGAGCGCAACATCACGCAGCGCCACTCGCTGCAGGCCGCCCTGCAACACAGATTCAGCGGCCGCAGCCGCCTCACGGTGAAAGCCTCGGGCACATATTACGACCGCAGCCTGGAAGTGCCGGGCTATGAGTTTGACGGCCGTCAGGTGTCGACATTCTCCGAGGCGGCTTTCACCCATACCAAAGAACGCAGCGAATGGGTGACCGGCCTCAACCTCTGGACCGACGATTTCAACGAGAAACACGCCGGCACAGCCGGCAAACGCGACTATGTGCAGACAGTGGCCGGAGCATTCGTACAGAACACATGGGCCGCCACCGAATGGCTCGACGTGGAGTCGGGCCTGCGTGCCGACCACGTCACCGACTACGGCTGGGCCGTGCTGCCGCGCCTGTCGGCACTGTTCAAGCTCAGCAGCAGCCTATCGTCACGACTCAGCGGAGGCTTCGGTTACAAGACTCCCACCATCTTCACCGAAGACACCGAGAGGATACACTACAACGGCGTACTGCCCGTAAGCCCCGAAACAAACAGGCTGGAGCGCAGCTACGGCGCCAACTGGGACGTGAACTACGTCACCTCGCTGTTCGGCGGCGACGTGTCGCTGGCCGTCAACCAGCTGTTCTTCTACACCTACATAAAGTCGCCGCTGCTGATGAAGCCCGCCGGCGGAGACCTTTACCGCATGGAGAACATCGACGGACACATTGACACGAAAGGCAGCGAGACAAACGTCAAACTCGGCTACAAAGACTTTCACCTCTTCCTCGGCTACACCTATACCGACGCCCGCACCACCGACAACGGCCGCACCTGCGCCAGCACCCTCACGCCGAAACACCGCCTCAACGCCATACTCATGTATGAGGTGGAAGACGAGTGGCGCGTGGGCCTCGAGTCATACTACTACGGCAAACAGCGGCTTGGCGACGGCAGCGAGGGCAAGCCATACACCATGTTCGGACTGATGGTTGAAAAAATATGGGAGAAGGTATCCGTGTTCGCCAACTTCGAGAATTTCACCGACCGCCGGCAGACGCGCTTCGACACGATTTACAACGGCACGATAACCCACCCCGAGTTTCGCGACATCTATGCCCCACTCGAAGGCTTTGTCTTCAACGCCGGCATAAAGATAAGGCTCTGAGCAGCCCGCCCGCAGCCTTTCAGCGCTACCGCCGTAACTGCCTGACAGTCAGGCATGTTTAAACAGCCTTGCAAGAGCTTGCCTTTTGGTCCGCAAAAGGTAAGCTCTTGCCATGTAAAAGACCGTCTTTTGCCTTGCAAAAGCTTACCTTCACCGATTTGAACTTTTACCGGCAAACACATACCGGGTAAAAAACCTTTTTCTATCTTTGCAGCAGATAAGCTGCACACAACAAAAAACGGCCTCATACGCCCCAACCCTGAATCAAGACGGATATCAGACCACATCACACGCTAAAAAATATATTAAGAACGCCATGCCGCCGGTATTTTTCCCAATAGAGCCTGATGATAAAACAATAATATGGCAAGACATAAGCTGTTTATGAAATCTTTTCAAATAGCCGGATAATGACCGGACAACAGTCACAGATTCTTCAATTTGCAGTGTGTTTCTGTATGACAACTCTTTTTACGATTACGAAAATCACGTCTTTTTCCATTTTATCCAAATTTTAAGTGATGATTTATTTGTATTTTTGTACTTTTGTGTTCTGGTTTATTATTTTGATTATACACAATGACAAAAGCGAAACCTTTCATCAAATGGGTTGGCGGAAAAAGCCAGCTCATCGAACAACTTGAAGCTCTGCTTCCGGCTGACTTTGACAAAAGGGAAGATATCACCTACATTGAGCCGTTTGTGGGTGGTGGAGCTATGCTGTTCCATATTCTTCAAGCCCATAAGAATATCAAGCATGCTGTCATCAATGACATAAATCCGGATTTAATTACCTGTTACAAAACAGTCCGCGACAGTCCTGACGAACTTATCCGTTCCCTTGCCTCCATACAAGAGGATTATTACTCTGTCAAAGACGAAGAAGCCAAGAAAGAATATTACCTGCGCATGCGTGACCGTTTCAACACCAAGCCGGCCGATCCGATAGAGAACACAACACTTTTTTTCTTTCTTAACCGCACATGTTTCAACGGACTATACCGGGTGAACAAGTCCGGCAAATTTAACGTACCATGCGGACGCTACAAACGCCCGCTTATTTGTGATGCCGATACGATTCATGCCGACAGCCGGCTCTTACAGCGTGTGACAATCCTGACAGGCGACTTCGAGCAGACATTTGGATACATTGACGGCAACACATTCTTTTATTTCGACCCGCCTTACCGCCCGTTAAGTGATACGTCCAGTTTCAACGATTATGCTAAAGAAGCTTTCAATGATGCGGCACAGATACGGCTCAAACATTTCTGCGACCGTCTTCATAATAAAAAAATACCGTTTATGCTCAGCAATTCGGATTGTCTGGGGAAAAACGGTACCGACCGCTTTTTCGATGATTTATATGAAGATTATGACATCAACAGAGTATGGGCTTCAAGAAGTGTAAATGCAGACGGTGCCAAGCGTGGAAAACTTACGGAAATACTGGTGCGCAATTACACGGACATGCAACGAAAAAATATTACTTACCAACAAAATGAAAAACAATTAAGATTAACAGTATGATAAAAGGCGGCACTGGAGGATCCAACACATTAACAGGACTCCGATATGAAGCAAAAGTAGATTTAAAAGATTTTCTTAATGCGCAAAAAGATTATTCCGTTGAAAATACAAAAGTTTATTTCAAGAAAGAGCTTGTCGCGCGTTTGTTCAAAAAGCATGAATTATATAAATTCTTGAAAGAAAATGATATTGATTGGACTAAACACATATCCAAGAAACTGCTTCCGGACAATTGTATTTATGTGATAATCAATAATACCGCATTTATATTGGAGGTAAAGCATCAGGAAGTAGCCAGAAGCGTTGACGAGAAATTACAGACATGTGATTTCAAGAAGAAACAATACATCAAACTTTTTTCCGAACTTAATTATCGAGTCGAATATTGTTATATCTTAGACAGTTGGTTTAAACAAGCCTGCTATAAAGACACCTTAGATTACATTATCAGTGTCGGGTGCAAATATTATTTTGACTATATACCTTTGCATGAATTGGGACTGCCTGTTCCTGAATTTGACACAAACGAAGAAATAACTCCATCCTATCAATTATGATGAAGACTCATTATAAATCTTCTAACCGTGATTTTACTTTACTTGAAGGGGATTGCATTAAATTGCTTCCCCTTTTCAATTTCAAGTTTGATATGATATTCGCTGACCCTCCCTATTTTCTTAGCAATGACGGGATCAGTGTCCAAAGCGGCAAAATAGTCAGCGTAAATAAAGGCGAATGGGACAAAGGCGGAAACGCGGAAACTGTAAATACATTCAACTTACAGTGGATTTCTCTGTGCAGGGAAAAGTTAAAAGATAATGGAACAATATGGATAAGCGGCACATATCACAACATTTTTTCCGTAGCCAACGCCTTGCAACAACTGGATTTCAGAATACTCAATGTCATCACATGGGCAAAGACAAACCCTCCGTCCAATATCTCTTGCCGTTTTTTTACATACAGCACAGAGTTCGTGATTTGGGCAAGAAAGTACAAGACCAAACCTCATTATTATAATTACGAACTGATGAAAATCATCAATGGCGGAAAACAAATGACTGATGTCTGGCATCTGCCTGCCATTGCCCGTTGGGAAAAATCTTGTGGAAAACATCCCACTCAAAAACCATTAAGCCTGTTAGTCAGGATAATCCTCGCATCAACAAAACCTAATTCATGGATACTTGATCCATTTGCAGGAAGTAGCACAACGGGGATTGCCGCTTCACTGACAGGAAGACGCTTTCTGGGCATTGAACAAGACAGCAATTTCCTAACACTAAGCAAAGCACGTAGAGAAGAAATCGATGACAATGATTTGCGAACAGCATATTGTAAAAAAATAAAAGACATGGCTTATCTGCCACAGCAGAATATTGTTCATGAGGACATGCCAACCGATTATGGATTACCATTTTGACCTATGGAAGTACAGCATGCGTTTTTCGGTATTCCAACAAGCACAAACCTGCTACCGCAAAAAAGCGTAGTTCTGATTAAGAGCTACTCATAAACTTTTAATAATTCAAAACAACAAATCATTACATCGCCGGATACATGTTTACAGCGAGCGGATGACACCCCAAATGCCGCAGCTACGCAAGAGCTTGCCTTTTGGTCCGCAAAAGGTAAGCTCTTGCCCTGTAAAAGACCGTCTTTTGCCTTGCAAAAGCTTACCTTTCGCAAAGGCTCTGACTGTCAGCAAGATACGGCCAACGGTTATCCGTGACGGCAAAAACGGCGCAAAAGTAATAAAGTTAGGAAAAACCGTAATATGTCTACACACGTTGTGACAAATAAACATTATCTTTGCCGACAGAAAACAAAGGGGAGAACATAACATGGACAACATTTTCAAAATCGACTCCATTGACGAGTACAACAAATATTTCGGCTTCGAGACGCGCCACCCGCTCGTGACCGTGATCGACATGAGCCGCGCCACGAGAAACTTCACGCCGGCCGAACTGACTTACAACTACGGTGTCTACGCGCTGTTTCTCAAGCAGACCTACTGCGGCGACATAACCTACGGGCGCATGCCTTACGACTATCAGGAGGGCACGGTGACGAGCTTTGCCCCGGGACAGGTGGTGACATTCAAGCCCCGGCACGACGTCAAGCCCAACGCACTGGGGCTGCTGTTCCACCCCGACCTGATACGCGGCACGTCGCTCGGACAGGAGATAAAGCAGTACTCCTTCTTCGCCTACTCGTCGCGCGAGGCTCTCCACCTGTCAGAACAGGAAAAGGAAATATACAAAGACTGTCTCGACAAGATAAGGATAGAGACGGAGCGCCCCATAGACAACCACAGCAAGAAGCTGATATGCAGAAACATAGAGCTGCTGTTAGACTACTGCATGAGGTTCTACGAGCGCCAGTTCATCACCCGCACCGTGGCCAACCGCGACGTGCTGACACGCTTTGAGGAGGAACTCGACAAATACTTCCAGGGCAACACGGCCGCCGCGAAAGGCCTGCCGTCGGTGAAGCTGTTTGCCGAGAAATGCTTCCTGTCGCCCAACTACTTCGGCGACCTCGTGAAGAAAGAGACCGGCCGCACGCCGCAGGAGTACATCCAGAACAAGATTATCGCACTGGCGAAGGAAGAGCTGCTCGGCACCACCAAGACCGTCAACGAGATAAGCTACGGCCTGGGCTTCCAGTACTCACAGCACTTCAACCGCTACTTCAAGCGCAGCACGGGCATGACGCCCAACGAATACCGCAGGAAAGCAGCCACAGTGTGAACATGACAACCGGTAAAAGCGGCACTGCCCGGACACGGGCCGCCGCACAACAAAAGCAACAATGACAATCAACACCGAAAGTACTAACTATGTATGCAAGTGTAATCGTGCCTTCAACACGGAGACGCTGCACCCGCTGGTCAGTCTGATAGACATGTCGGCGCCCTCGGACGGCAGCCACATGAAGACCGACTGCTACGCCGTGGTGTTCAGACACCGCGCCGCCGACAGCGAGAAGTACGGCCGCAAGTATTACGACTATGCCGACTGCACGGTGCTGTTTCTCACGCCCAACAAGGAGGTCGACCTGACGTCGACCGACGGCAAGATGCTCATCTTCCACCCGAGTCTCGTCAACTGCACTCCACTGGGCATGCACCTGAAGGAATACTCCTTCTTCAAATACCGCCAGGACGAGTCGCTGCACGTGTCGTGCTGCGAGGAGCGGGTCATCAACCGCTGCCTCGGCTGCATAGGCGACGAGCTGTGCTGGGGCGTCGACGAGTTCAGCAAGACCATAATATGCAACATCATAGAGCTGCTGCTCAACTACTGCCGCCGCTTCTACAACCGCCAGTTCATAACCCGCCACAACGCCAACGCCGACGCGATAGTGCTGCTCGACGCTGCCATAGACAGCTATCTTGGCTCCGGACAGGCAGCCACGAAGGGTCTGCCCGCCACGTCGCGCCTGGCCGCCGGGCTCGACATGTCGTCCGCATACCTTAACGACATGCTGCGCAACGAGACGGGCAAGACCGTCAGCGAATACGTGCAGCTGCGCCGCATGCAGATGGCAAAGGAAATGCTGATGGCCGGCAGCATGACAACCACCGAGATCGCAGAAACCCTGGGCTTCTGCACCGAAAAGTGCTTCGCCACGGTATTCAAGAAAATTACCGGATGCACGCCGGAAGAATACAGGAGTTAAGAAG
>CALNFG010000085.1 GCA_939792625.1 uncultured Prevotella sp. | reverse complement strand
GCCTTGTAGGATGTCATCCACGAATGGGAATGGCTTTTAACTTCTAACGAGCGAAGCGAGTGATAACTTCTCTAACTTCTCTAACTTCTTTAAAAAACTTCTTTAACTTCTGAGCGGCGTACGCCGCGATAACTTCTTTAATTATCTCTAACTACTTGGCTGATTTCTTCTTTTCTTCCAGATATCCGTATATTGTAAGTTCTTTATCGGCCGGAGGTGTTTTGAAGAAAAGGCTGGCTATATAACCGACAACAAGAACGATGATGTGGCTGTACACGCCGAGCATGTAAGTATGGTGCTTGAAATTCCATTCTCCGAGGTCGAGGATGAGTTCGGCGTCCGGGCCGGAGCCGAATTTCGTTGTTGTCAGTACGGCGTATGCCGTGAACAGTATGGTGGCGCCGATGCCGATGTACAGCCCCTGCCAGTTGGCACGGCGGCTGAACAGCCCGAGCATGAATATGCCCACAATGCCGGCTGAGATGATGGCGTACAGGCCGAACAGCGTGCCGAGTACGCCCTCGCCGCCCCACGATACGTAGAGCAGGGCTATGAGGATGGCTCCTATACCCACCACGATAACCGAGATGCGGCCCACGATGAGGCGCTGACGGTCGGTGGCCTTTGGACGGAAGCGTGCATAATAATCTTCCACGACGACGGCGGAAATGCAGTTGACGTCGGCATCGAGGCTCGATATGGCTCCGGCGATGAGCGCCGCTATGATAAGTCCGACGATGCCTACAGGCATCTCGGTTGCGATGAAGTGCGGAAATACTTCGTCGCTCTTTATGCCGGCGGGCAGTTCGCCGGCGTTAATCTGATAGTAAGCAAAAAGACATGTGCCCACGAACATGAACAGAGCCCATGTAGGCACACTGAGCAGTATGCCCAGGTAAGAGGCTTTCTTTGCCTCTTTGTCGCTGCGGGCCGTGAGGTAGCGCTGTACGATACTCTGGTCCGTGCCGTATTTCTGCAGGGCGTAGAAGATGCCGTTGAACACCATTACGACAAATGTGAGCTGGGTGAAGTCCCATGCGTAGGGTCCGAAGTCTATCTTGTGATACTTGGTGGCGATGTCCATTATAGCGGCCGGTCCTCCGTCGGTGAGACAGAAGATAACGCCCACGGCCAGCACGCCTCCGATGATGAGCAGGAAGCCCTGCACCACGTCCATCCATATAATGGCCTCCATGCCGCCGAAATAAGTGAGGATGATAACGGCGATGCCTACGCCCACTATAATCCACACGATGTCCATGCCGCCGGTGAAGGCAACCATGGCCATGGCGAGAAGGTAGAGAATGGTACCCATCTTGGAGAAGTGTTCAAGCACAAACGCTATCGAACTGTAGAAGCGGGCAAAGGCTCCGAAGCGACGCTCAAAATACTCATAAGTGCTGAGGCGTATCACCTTTCTGTACAATGGAACGATGAAGCCTATGACGCCGAGCAGGACTATCGGCACCATGAGTCCCTGTACGAGCAGTATCCAGTTGCCGGCGTAGGCACTGCCGGGATAGGCTAGGAACGTTACGCTGCTGATGATCGTGGCGAACATCGACATGCCCACGGCCCATGCAGGGATGTTGCCGCTGGCAGCAAAGTATGCGTCAGTGGAGTTCTGTTTCCTGGCGAAGTATATGCCGACGCCAATGGCGAGTAAAACCGAGGCCACCACGATGGTGGTGTCAATCCAGTGAAGTCCTTCGTATTTCATGGTATATGTTTTTTGCGGTTATGGGGTTAGTGTAAGGTTTTGCGGTTATGGGGTTAGTGTAAGGTTTTGCGGTTATGGGGTTTATAAGGTTTTACGGTTATGTGGTTTGTGTAAGGTTTTGCGGCTTTACGGTTAAAGATTACCGCACCCCACACAATCCACAGCCGTAAAACCGTACAAAACCTTAAAACCTTAAGACCATAATATTATCACATTATTATTTCTTTAGCCTGCATCTGTATGCGCTTTACTGTGTCGCCGTCAAGTTCGGTCAGCGGCGGCAGCATGTACGTTTCGCAGAGTCCGGCCATTTTCATTATCACTTTCAGTCCGGCAAGCGACTGTCCCAAAGTAAGTCCGTCGGTGTTGATGCGGCCAATCTCTATGGTTCTTGCCTGCAGTTCGTTGGCCAGTACAGTATCGCCGTTGACACCGGCCACGTATAGGTCGTTATAAATCTTTGGCAGATAGTTGCCCACGCTGGGCACTATACCGTCGGCTCCGAGGGCCAGTGCGCGGGCCGAATTGGCTGCGCATCCGCAGAAGTAGGCAAAGTCGTCGCGGCCGGCAAACATCTGCAGGGCACGCTCCATGCGTCCGAGGTCGTTCTCTGAGTCTTTCAGTCCGACGATGTTTGGATGATGGCTGAGCTTTTCGATAACGTCGAGCGGGATGCTCATGTGCGTCGTTATGGTGATGTTGTAGAGCATCAGGGGCACGGTGACGGCATCGGCCAGTTCGACATAATATTTGTACATCTGTTCCGGTGTCAGCGCATAATAGCACGGCAGAGTGGCTGCTATAACATCGGCTCCGGCCCGGATGAATTTTTCGGCTGTTTGCATCTGCTCGCTTATGCAGTTGCCCGTAAGACCGGTGTATATCGTGATGCGGCCGTCGGCAGCCTGTGTTGCCGCTTCGATCATTTTCACTCCCTGTTCGGCTGACACCGAGTTGCCCTCACCGGTGGTACCCATGAGCAGGGCAGAAACATGATTGTCGGCAAAATTGTTGATTATTCGCTTTACGGCATCTGTATCGATGTCACCGTCTTTGGTTACGGGTGTTACCATTGGCACTACCACACCGTGGTATCTGTTAAGTTCTTTCATTTGATAGTTTTAAGATAAAGATTAGTTGTAAGCCGGGCATATCCGGCACTGTTTCATATTAGTTCTTGCCAATATGACGAATGTTGCGTGCGGTTGTACTCATTGAATGAAAAAAAGTGAGAGTTGTGTTATGGGGTTTTACGGTTATGGGGTTTTACGGTTATGGGGTGATACGGCTATAAGGTTTTACGGCTGCGAGTTGTGTGGAGAGCGTAATCTGCAACCGTAAAACCTTATAGCCGTATCACCCCATAACCGTACCCACCCTTACAATCGTATTTTATTCTGTACCGCCTCCCAGCGCGTGGTATAGGTTGATTACACCTTGTATCTTATCAAACATATCGTTGGCTTCGGTCAGTTCGGCCTGCAGCAGCGCCTGTTGTGCCGTAAGCACTTCAAGGTAGGTGGATGAGTTGCTGTGTTCCATCAGTTGCCGTGTGCTGTTTACGGCGGTCCGCAGGGCTTCTATCTGTTGTTCCGCGACAGTAAGGCGTTTGTCGGCTGTCTGCCATTGCATTAAGGCATCGTTGACTTCGCTGCCTGCCTTTAACAGACTTTGTCGGAAATTAAGCCGGGCTTCCTGTTGGCGTGCCTGTGCAGCACGCAGGTTGGCTATGTTCTGTCCGCGGTTGAACAGGGGCTGGGTGAGCGATGCTATTGCGCTGAGCAGCCAGCCGCCCGGGTTGGTTATGGCCGCACCTGCATTGTTTGTCCATCCGGCCGAGCCGCTCAGCCGTAAGTTCGGATAGAAAGCCGAGCGGGCGGCATTGGTTGCATAAAAAGCTTCGGCCAGTGATTGTTCAGCCTGTCTCATGTCAGGGCGGCGTTCGAGCAGTTGCAGCGGAATGCCCACACTGAGATGTTCGGGAAAGCGCTGTACACTGAGAGTTGAGCGCTCTATGCGCCGCGGAGAAGAACCGAGCAGGATAGAGAGCGAGTTTTCTTGTGCGCGTATTTGCTTCTGCAGCGTCAGTACAGAGGCCTCCACCGACAGTTTGCTCGCCTTAGCTTGTGATACTGCGGCATTTGTGGCTTCGCCGACTTTCATCTTAGCCTCATACGTGCGTACCACTTCCGTCCACGACACAGCCGTGCGACGGCTTATGTCCAATTGTCGGTCGAGCATCAGCAGATTGTAGTAGCTGTTGGCTATGGTCGCTATCAGTTGTGTCTGCACGGCCCGGCTGTATGCCCGGCTGCCTTCAAGCGCGGCTGCGGCCTGTCGTTTGGCATTGGTAAGTTTGCCGAAAATGTCTGTTTCCCATTCGGCTGCCGCTGCCAGCGGGTATGTCTTGGCTGTCTTTGCCCCGTCATAGCTGCTTATTCCTCCCTGTGGAGTGAGCGACAGTGACGGGAGATAAGCCAGTCGCGACGAGAACAGAGTGGCTTCGGCCTCTTCAACCCGCAGGCGTGCTATGCCCAAGTCTGTGTTGCCAGCCAGACCTTCACGGATAAGAGCCTGAAGCATGGGGTCGGTGAACAGTTCGGTCCACCGCATTGAGGCAATCGACGCAGTGTCGGAAACAGCCACGTCAGAGCCGTACAGACCGTCTGTTGACACTTCCGGGCGTGTGTATGGCCGGTATATGGAGCAGCCGGCCAGCATGACAGCTGCGGCACATAGTAATAATGTATGTCTTATTGTCGTTGTCATTGTTTATTCTCCTTTTCCTTTTCTTTGATGTCTTCTATCTCACCTTGTATCTTCCATTCCGGATACGGAATGAATTCAACTGGTTTCACCCGTTCCTGTATGTATTGGAATATGATGAAGAACACGGGTACGAAGAACAGTATGCCCAACGTGCCGAATATCATTCCGCCGATGACGCCCGACCCGAGCGACGAGTTGCCGTTGGCTCCGGCACCGCTTGCGAGCATGAGCGGCAGCAGGCCGAATATCATTGCAAGTATGGTCATGAGTATCGGGCGCAGGCGCACTTTGGCCGCTACGAGGGCCGCCTGTACGAGCGTCATTCCCGCGCGCCGGCGTTCAGAGGCGTATTCGGTAAGCAGGATAGCCGTCTTCGACAGCAGGCCTATGAGCATTATCAGTCCCGTCTGCATGTAGATGTTGTTCTCCAGCCCAAGCAGTTTTGCGAACAGAAAGCTGCCCGCAAGTCCGAACGGTACAGACAGGATGACGGCGAACGGCACGAAAAAGCTTTCATACAGACCGCACAGGATAAGGTAGACGAACACCGTGCATATAAGGAAAATCAGCGCCGTGTTGTTGGTTGTCTGGCTTTCCTCGCGGCTGATGCCTGCAAACTCGAAACCGTAGCCGCGCGGCAGGGTCTGTTCGGCCGTCTCCTGAATGGCGCGTATGGCGTCGCCCGAGCTGTAACCTTGTGCGGCTTCGCCGTTGATGCCCATTGCGCTGTAAAGGTTGAAGCGTCCGAGCGACTCCGGACCATATACCTTCGTCAGCTTGACAAACTGGCTGAGCGGAGCCATCTCGCCGCCTTCCACGCGTGTGAATATCTTGTCAAGCGATTCGGGAGTTATGCGGTATTCGGGCGACGACTGTATCATCACGCGGTACAGTTTGTTGAAGCGGTTGAAGTTAGACACATACTGACCGCTGTAATATCCTGCCAATGTGGACAGAACGGCGTCTGCCGTTGTGCCTGCGCGTTGGCATTTGGCGGCATCCACTTCTACGAGATATTGCGGGAAGTTCACGTTGAACGTCGTGTATGCCGACGCTATCTCCGGGCGTTTCATGAGGGCGGCTATAAACTTCTGCCCCACGTCGTACAGGGCTGAGATGTCTCCGCCGGCGCGGTCCTGCAGATAAATCTCGAATCCGTTCGACACGCCGTATCCGTCAATCAGCGGCGGAGCCATTGCGAATATCTGTACGCCGGGCAGGTCTTTGGCTATGCCGTTGATTTTGGCTATCACGGCGTCTATGCCGCTTTCCTCGTCCTTACGTTCCGACCAGTCAGTAAGTTGGGCGATAATCATTCCGCTCGACGGACCGGCACCGCCGATAAGTCCGTATCCGGCTGTTTCGGATGCAATCTTGATTTCCGGTATGCTGTCTATCCGTTTCTCTATCTCTTCCATTATGGCCGATGTCTGTGCAATAGAGCTGCCCGGAGGAGTGGTGACGTTCACCATTACGCAGCCCATGTCCTCGTCGGGTACGAGTCCGGTCTTGGTAGTGTTCATCATCCACACCAATGCTCCCGACACACATACGAGTATGGCCACGGTCAGCCGGCGCCTGCGGACGAAGAAGAGCATGCCCTTGATGTATCGGGCGGAGATTACGCCGAAGGCCGCGTTGAACGCCGTTCGGAAACGTGCCGCGAAGTTGCGCTTCATCTGTCCGTCGTCGGTAAGGTAAGGTCTGAGCATCAGGGCGCACAGCGCCGGCGAGAGAGTGAGGGCGTTTATTGCCGATATGCCCACGGCTGCCGCCATGGTTACGCCGAACTGGGTGTAGAACGTGCCCGACGTGCCGTCCATCATCGACACGGGGATGAACACCGCCATGAACACCAGCGTGGTGGTGATGATGGCCGAAGTGATGCTGCCCATGGCGTCGAACGTGGCCATGTAAGATGACTTGTAGCCGGCGTCGAAGCGGGCTTGCACTGCTTCCACCACAATGATGGCGTCATCAACCACGATACCTATTGCCAGCACGAGAGCGAATAGCGTAAGCAGGTTGATGCTGAAGCCGGCGACAGCCATCACCGCAAACGTACCGACGAGCGACACCAATATTGAGATTGTCGGTATTATCATCGACTTCACGTTCTGCAGGAAGATGTAGGTGATGATTACCACCAGCAGGAAAGCCTCGAACAGAGTCTTTATCACTTGGTGCATGGACGCATCGAGGAAGTCTTTCGTAGAGTACAGGTCGCCGAACTCAACGCCTTCGGGCAGGTCTTTGGACATCTCCGCGAGCTGGGCGTCAATTTCCTCGATTACGGCCGTGGCGTTCGATCCCGCCGTCTGATACATCATGAATTGCGTACCGGCATGGCCGTTGGTCATGCTGCGGTAGTTGTAAGCCTCGTCGCCGAGCTGTACGCGTGCTATCTCTTTCAGGCGCAATACCTCGCCCGTGGGGAGCGACTTTATCACGATGTCGCCGAACTCTTCGGGCGTAACCAGACGGCCTTTGTAGCGCATGGTGTATTGGAACACGCCCTCATAGTTTTCTCCGAAAGAGCCCGTTGCCGACTCTATGTTCTGTGCCGCCAGTGCGTTGGTTACGTCGGCCGGCACAAGTCCGTATTGTGCCATTACGTCCGGCTTCAGCCAGATGCGCATGCTGTAATTAGAGCCGAGCAGCGTCACTTCGCCAACACCCGTGATACGCTTCAGCCGCGGAATGACGTTTATCGCCAGATAGTTGTTCAGGAACTGCGTGTCGTAACGGTCGTCGGGGCTCCATAGTGTGACGGCCTTCAGCATTGACTTCTGCTGCTTGTTCGTCACCACGCCGATTCTCGTCACGTCGGCGGGCAGCTGTCCCTGCGCCTTTGACACTCTGTTCTGCACGTTTACGGCTGCCATGTCAGGGTCAGTGCCCTGCTTGAAGTATATGGTGATGTACACGTCGCCGGCGTTTGAGGCGGTGGAGTTGATGTAAGTCATGTTCTCCACGCCGTTGATGGCTTCCTCCAGCGGTATGATGACAGACTTCTGCACCGTCTCGGCGTTGGCTCCGGGGTAGCTTGTCGTCACTTCCACCGTAGGCGGGGCTATGGTGGGGAATTGCTCTACGGGCAGCGTAAACAGCGATATGCAGCCTATAAGCACGATGGCCACTGATATTACGATTGATAATACCGGGCGTTCGATGAATATTTTCAGTTTCATGATGACTACTTGTTTTTTATGTTGACAGGCATGCCGTCTTTCAGCAGGCCTACTCCTTCGGCCACGATGGTTTCGTTGTCATCAAGGCCGCTGTGTACGATGTACATCTTCTTGTCGTTTAGCGGGGTTACTTCTACCGGTGTGGATTTAGCCCTGCCGTGTATTATGCGGTATACGAACACCTTGTCCTGCAGCTCGTAGGTGGCTTCCTGCGGTATGGTGAGCGCGTTGTCCAGCCGCTCGGTAATCAGCACGTTGCCCGCTCCGCCGCTGTGTAGCAGGCCCGTCGGGTTGGGAAAGGCGGCACGGAACGATGCCGCGCCCGTCCGTGTGTCAAGCACACCGCTTATGCTCTCCACACGTCCGCGCTTGTCGTATACCGTGCCGTCGTTCAGTTTCAGGCTGACGGGAGGCATCCTCTTCAGAGTGTTTTCCACCGAGCCGTAGCGCCGCACGAGCGATAGCAGCCTGTTTTCGGGCATGGAGAAATACACGTACATCACCGAATTGTCCGACACCGTGGTCAGCGGTTGTGCTGACGACGAGCTTACCAGCGTTCCCACGCGGTAGGGGATGGTGCCGACCACTCCGTCGGCAGGACTTGTCACCACGGTGTACGAAAGGTTGTTTCTCGCATCCACTTCCTGCGCCTCGGCCTGTGCCTGCTGCGCACGGGCTGTGAGCAGGGCGTTCTTTGCCGTACTCAGCTCGAACTGCGAGATAACCTTCTGGTCAAACAGTTCTTTCTTTCCGTCGTATGTCAGTTGCGCCGTGGCAACGTTGGCTTTGGCAGCCTGTACGTTGGCCGTGGCGGTGTGAAGTGCGGCCCGGTATGGCACCTGATCTATTATGAAAAGCGTTTGTCCGCGCCTTACCCGTTCGCCCTCGGTGACGGCTACTTTCACAATCTTGCCCGACACCTGCGGATAGATTTCAATGTCCTGCCGTCCGCGTATCGTGGCCGGGTAATCATCGGTTGTCTCAACGGATGAGGCATTAACCGTAAACACGGGATATTCCTGCGGTTTTTCTCCGGTTGACTTGTTACGGCATGATGCCAGGCATACACAGCACAGCACTGTCAATACGTAAAATTGCTTTCTCATATCTCTGTAAAAATCTGTTTTGCGGGCGCAAAGGTAGGGCGTTTTGGAACTATGGCAGATGAACAAACAAAGACAAATAGGATACTTTTGAAAACAACGGAACTTAGGTAAGCGATAAATTTGTACTTTTGCAATAAAAACAGAAACTCGCATGCAAGAGGAAAAAAGAGACACCGGCTGCGTATATTACGGCATGGCCGACTGGAAAGACACTGTGGGTAGGAGCATCCGCACCGAGGGCTGCATCATGTCGTTTTGCGAAGAAGGCACGGCTGTTGTGTCTGTGGAGTTCAGGCAGCGCACTGTGAGCAGGGGAGACGTCGTGATGATTTTTCCTGACACGATGTTTGTTGTCAACGAGGTTTCCGGCCGGTTTGCCGTCAGACAGATAGAACTTCAGATGGAACTGTTTGACGAGGTTACGTTTACCTTGTCTTCCCATCTGTTCGACTGGCTTTACGATAATCCCGTGTTTCATGTCGACACGGAGCATTGGGAACTGATAAATGTCTGGCTGAGGCAGTTGCAGTGGATAATGCAAGGCCGTGTGCAGAAAACGGTTTACGTAATGATGCGTAATCATGTACAGAACTTTTTCATCGGGCTGGAGAGTGTCGTTGTGACAAATAATACTGTGTCGCAGGTGCAGCCCGCAAGTTCGGCACGTACATTGTTCAACCGCTTCTGCCGTCTGCTGGTGGAACATTGCCATGCGCATCATGACGTGAGCTTTTATGCCGACGCACTGTGTATCACTCCTTATTATCTGTCGAAGATAACAGGCAGAGCGATAAAGGTGTCGCCCAAAGAACTGATAGACAGGCAGATAATATTGGAGATGAAGCGCCTGCTTACCACCACCGACATACCGGTAAAGGAGCTTGCCGTACGTTTTCATTTCGACACTGTATCTTACATGGCCCGTTTTTTCAGACGTCATACAGGAGTAACTCCGAGTGAGTTCCGCAAGATGTGAATGAATCACGGCTTGTGTCAAAAAGTTACACTCCGGGTAATAAGAAACTGTTTTGATTTTTTACAGAACTCGGTTTATGGAGAAACTGCATGACTCTTTGTTAATGTCCCCGAG
>CALNFG010000084.1 GCA_939792625.1 uncultured Prevotella sp. | reverse complement strand
GCCGGATGCCGCTGCCGCCTGTTCCCCGAAGCCTGGGTATGGCATAAGCGTCGCACTGACTTCCGCAAGTTTTTCCGTCAGGTATTCAACAGCGGCATAGCCCGCATCAACCTTTACAAGAAATATCCCGAATCGCTCAAGATAGTACATCTCCTGCCCATGGTCTTCACCGTCGGCGTAACGCTGCTCGTGCTTACGTCGGCCGCAGGCCGCGTGCTTATGGAGTATGACGACCTCCACCGCTGGTACTGGCTGTGCGCCGCGCCGTGGCTGCCCATCCTGCTCTACAGCCTGCTCATATTCACCGATTCGTCACGCCTCAACAAGAGCCTGAAGGTAGGACTGCTCAGCATACCCGCAGCGTTTATCCAGCTGTTCGGTTACGGCTGCGGTTTCCTCACTGCGTGGTGGAAACGCTGTGTAAAAGGCATGGACGAGTTTCACGCCTTCGACAAAACTTTTTATAAATAAAGAGTCCTGCCAAACAATAAAGAACATCACATGTCCAAACTTTCCATAAACCAATGGGCCGAGGAAGACCGCCCGCGCGAGAAACTCATGCGCCTTGGCGCACAGGCGCTGAGCAACGCCGAACTGCTGGCCATACTCATAGGCTCGGGCTCTCAGGAAGAAAGCGCCGTTGACCTGATGAAGCGCATGATGTCCGACTGCGGCAACAACCTCAACACATTGGGCAAGATGACCATCAGCCAGCTTACCGACGGGCGCTACAAAGGCCTCGGACCGGCAAAAGCCGTTACGATAATCGCCGCCTGCGAGCTTGGCAAACGACGGCAGGCAGAAAAAGCGGAGGAGCGCAAACGGCTCGACTCGGCACAGGCCATATACGAATACATGCACCCGCGCATGCAGGACCTGAGCGAGGAAGAAGCGTGGGTGCTGCTGATGAATCAGAACTTCAAACTGATAAAGAGCGTGCAACTGTCGCACGGCGGTATTACCGAAACGGCCGTCGACATACGTGTGATAATAAAACATGCCCTGCTGTGCAACGCCACCGTAATAGCCCTCTGCCACAATCATCCAAGCAACAACGCATCGCCCAGCGGCGACGACGACCGGCTTACGCAGCGTCTGAAAAAAGCCTGCGAACTGATGCGCCTGTACATGCTCGACCATCTCATCATTACCGACGGCCGCTATTACAGCTATTCGGAGGAAGGACGGCTGTAACGACACAACATCCCGAGCCGTCGCAGAAGCGAAAAACACAGTCCATACACCGAGACAGAAACAACTGCCCCGAACAACACCTTTATAATCAGGATTTTTTATTATCTGTTAACTTCCACTTTACCGTGTCCGGGATAAAAGAAAGAGAACGTGAAATAATCAGAAGGGGCCGAATCGCTTGCCCAGTCAAACTGTCTCTTTATCTTTACTGTGTATTTCCCGAAAGTGAACGGCCCGAGTTCAAACGACACGTCAAACGGACAAATACAGTTGCAGAGGTTGTCCTCGGACTCCACTATCACAATGTCTGAGCCTTCACGCTCTATGCTCACTTCTATGGCTTCGTCGCAACAGTCTGACAACACATTGTGGTGCGTGAAATACACATAGCCGTCATCCTTACTTGTGTACTCGATGTACTCGCTGAAACCCTTTTCCGCGAAGCTCGCTCGTGTCATGGGCGAAGCTTCCATTGCCCCGGTCTTGCATCCGGTGCTGTAAACGTTCTTCAACATTACGGCGTCAGTGGCACCCGCATCATCGTTGTCACTGCTGCAACCGGCCAGACATGCCGGAGCGATAACTGCCGCAAAAAAAATAATGCAAATACTTCTTCATGACATTAAATTTTATTAATAAGTAAATGTTAAAAAGTTAATGATTAGTATTTAAAGAAAATTACAATATTGTCGAGTTCTAATTAAAACTCTGTGAGCTGTTCCAATTGAGCGGATATTGTTTTGAAATCTTGATTTAAGTCCAGTGTTTTTACCATTATCCGATTGTCACCAAATGTTGCCAAGAGGTCGGGTGTTGTTTCTTCATCCGTTTTGGCGTATAAAAGCAGACCGCTGACATTGCCTGTATGATTTGCGTCACGGTTTTTGACATAAGTATATATCTGATACAGATTTCCGGAATGTATACTCGGCCTATCAAAATGATATTGCATAGCTCTGCCGTAATACTTTGTGTCAATAATCAGATTGCGTTCACCTTTATGCAGTATTATGTCACTTTTCATTACGGGTAGGTATTCAATCATGCAAGGCTCTTTCATGTTTATGTCCCAGTCTATTCTGTCCGGACTTGCCGACAGTTCCTTGTGATGTTTGCGGTAATATTCAAGTACGAAGCGCTCAAACAGGCGGCTCATCTGCATATCCGTGAAAACCGCCATACGGTATGTGCCAGCCTCGGTAGTCATCAGCTGTCCGCCAATAATAAAGTAACAGATGTTCATCAACATGCGGTATGCGCGGTTACTTCTCCGATACGTAAAATTGTCCCAACAAATGGTGCGTATGTCTATTTCGTCAACGTCTGAGAAGAATGGCATCAGCTGCCGCAACTGTGCCTTGCGGGTGGCTGAAACGTTATCTGTATGCAACAATGTGGTCATTGTTGTCTTCATTATACGGTTGAAGATGTTATCTTCTGACAAATCGTCGTACTCACAACTCAGCATGTTGCGACAGCGTACACGTTCAGTTATTGTGCCTCTTATGTCCAGCCGCCCTCTCATTACCGGCATACAGTCACGACGTGCGACATATTCGCGGTGCAGTCCACGTTTCAACTGTGCAGAAACGCCCTTGTACAAAATTTCGGCCAACAGGTCATGCACATGTTCAAAGTTTTCTTTTGCAATATTTGCATAGTTGTTTTTACGCAGTTCGGTAAAGGCGTATGCCAACATGTAATAAATGTTGCGTATAAATATGGTCTTGTCCTTAGTCATTGAATATGCCGTTCAACTTGTCTGCCCATTTTTTTACTTGCTGCCTGTTGTCAAACCAATATTCCTGCAGCAGGGGAATGATGTCATACTTCACCACCGATTTCATCCACCTGTCGATATCTGTCTTTTCCGTACAAAGATAACTGTGTCCTATCTCAAAACCTACCCCTAACGAATCGTCGGCTGCAATTTCTCTATTGAGGTCTTTTATCATCTGTACTAAAGCATCAAATGTTGCGTTATTTTTACTTTTCTGATAAGCCTTAAAGCCTGCGGTATCAAATCCCGGACGCATTTCAAAGAAGCTGAAACGTCTACGCAAGGCATAATCTATCAGGGCAAGACTGCGGTCTGCAGTATTCATCATTCCTATTATATAAAGATTCTCAGGCACGGAAAACTTCTCGTCCTTATATGCTAATGTAAGTTTCTCTCCACGATGACCGTTCTCAATAAGCATGAGCAATTCACCGAAAATTTTTGACAGGTTTCCACGATTTATTTCGTCAATGATGAAGAAATAATCTCGTCCGGGATTATTTGCTGCATTCATACAAAGCTTGTAAAACAGTCCATTTCGCAATACGAATGTATTACCTTCGGGTTTATATCCCATGACAAAATCCTCGTATGAATAGTTTTGATGAAATTGGATGAAAGCTACACGGCTATCATCTTTTTGTTTCATCATCAGCCATGCCAGTCTGCGTGCGCAAAAAGTTTTCCCCACACCAGGCGCTCCCTGCAGGATGACATTCTTTTTCGTCTGTACCAGATGCTGCAACGCATTTAAGTCGTCTTCACTCATGTACACATCGCTCAGAAAATCTTTTTCCATGTATTTTTCAATCGGACTCCCGTTAAGCGGATTGTCGTTTTCTTCATATATCAAGCCGAGCAGGGTTACATATTCGTCTTTTGTCAGATGAAAAAAGCTGCCGTTGGGATTGACTAGAAATTCCATACCTGTCAGTTCAGGCTCAGATTTTATCACAGAAAAATCTATGGGTGAAGTCAAAGTCTTTTCCTTTTTGAAATATATTCGTTTGCCGTCACTTTCTTTTGATACTGTTGCCAATCCGGTAATCTGTTTTGTGGGATTTGTCTCATAACATATCACCTTGTCTCCGACTTTAGCATCTAGAAAGTTCTGAAATACTCTTCTCTTATTACCTCCGGCATTGTATAATGTATAGTCTTGTTCTTCACCAACGACCCATCCGGACATACTCCATATTCTCGGATTTGCGCACAACCACCAATATCTGCATTGCCCATCTTCACCACGATTGTTATTTTCAGCTTTCATCGTTTTCTCTATTTTTAAAGCTTGACCATAACGTGACACTAATTCCGCGAAATATGCAAAATCAACAACAGTTGTTCTCAACTCGTCATCGTGATAACAATCTTCAGTCAGTACGGAGTCCAACATTGTACGTATGTCAGAGTCTTTTCGCAGAAAACTTGCAATTTCATCATACATCCTGAAAAGCTCTATTATTCCGTCAGCTGTAATTCCCTTCTTGGGTACGAATGACGCATTGAGTTTTTTGGCCAAAGCTTTGGCGCAAGAATATTTGTAAATATAATATTTATCGGGGTAACGCAGCCACAAATAAGTCGTTATGGCATTATAATTTTGATAATGATTTTTCCCCTTACCCCATATTTTCAACAGTTCATCAGCACCATTCATAAACGAATTCATTCTGAATGAGAGTTCTTTGTTTTCGTCATACAGATTGATGAACATGTCGCGCACTTTGTCTGAATCCATCTCGCAAAATTCTTTCAACATTCCTTTCGGAAAATTGTTTATCGACCTTAACAGATTGTCTGTTTTGTCCAAAGCCTGCATCAGCATGCCTTTGAAGTCATCGGCATTTGTGTTCCAGTGGTTTTGAAAATGTTTTACGGCTTTCCATTTATAAATTTCAATGCTATATTTGTCGATGAAATATTTTTTATATGAATCCACCAATTCTGTAAGATTGTCATAATTAATGTTTGCCATAATCGTTTGGTTTTATATGTGCAACATAATTTACCACACACGGACAGAGGCATGAAAGGATGCCATTCTATTGCAAATATACGAATTATCTCTATAAAGAATATCCAATTGACCGAAAAACGACTCATTATAACGCCAGTCATCAGAACGAGGTTTTTCGCTGAAAGGTTAGCTTTTGGAAAACGGGGGATTATGCTGCCAATGCAGATTCGATGTGTTTCACAACTTTTTCTGAATCCTCGCAGCTAAGAAGATATGTCCTGCCGCTATGCAGCCTGATGTAAAAGGCATCGGAATAACTGCCTACATACTCGAAATGCGACCCCAACCCGCCGCCCGAAAACCAACCGATATATCCGCAGAAAGCTCCGCTGCCGAAGTAGCGCAACATGCTTGAAGGACGGCCGCGCCACACTGCGGCCTCGGCAATGTCGACATACGGGAACAGCTTGCGCCCACGGACGCGGTGAAGCACAATGCCGTCGGCCGTGACTTCGATGCAGCGCGGCGATATGGCATAGTAGTAAAAAAGAACACCGAGGACTGATAATGTCACCAGAGCCATGACGACACACGGTATCAGGATGAACGGCTCGGCAAGCACGGCCCACCATGCTCCGGCGAAAACGACGACAATCAGCGCCCACGTGCCGAAGGTGACGTAGCGCACGGCCTTGTCTTTAGTTACTCTGAAAATATTTACACTTTGCATAGCCATATTGTTTTTCACATTCGCAAAGATACCGGTTTTATTTCGTCTTTCCAAACAGAAGTCCGGCAAAACGACTTAAAGACATAACATCATGTCACATTTTATTCCCGTTCAAGTTCAAGCAGAAAGTTCTTGGCATAAGCTCCCCCGCCATAGCCCGTAAGCGAGCCGTCGGCGCCTATCACGCGGTGGCACGGCACGAACAGCGACAGGGCGTTGGCACCGTTGGCTCCGGCCACGGCACGTACAGCCCGCGGCATGCCCATGCGGGCGGCAAGAGCGGCGTAAGACAGTGTGGAGCCGTAAGGTATCCCGGACAGCGTATGCCACACGCGCTCCTGAAACTCAGTGCCGGCGAAGAGCAGCGGCACGTCGAAAACCTTGCGGCGGCGGGCAAAATACTCGTCAAGCTGAATGGCGGCGGCACGGGTCACGGGCGTGGGAGCTTCTTCAAACGTAGCGCCGAGACGGGCGTGCAGCCTGCGGAAGATACGGCCGGGATGCAGCTCGGCTGCCCAGTTGCACAGACAGAGCCTGTCGCCGAACGAGCCGAGAACGAGGTCGCCGCAGGGCGAACGGTAAAGAGATGTAAGTATTATGTTGTCCATAAACGTTGATTTTAACAGTGGTACACTGCGCAAATATACGCAAAAACAGATAAACCTTACACTGACGGAATGAAAATAAATACTTGTTTATCGCACATTTGTTTTGCATTTACCGCGAATTTCATTATCTTTGACCCTAACAAATATTACAAAAAAATGACACAGGAAGAAAAAACGAAAATAGAGGAACGCATCGTTGACGTACTGAAGACGGTCTACGACCCTGAAATACCGGTCAACATATATGACCTGGGACTGATTTACAAGATTGACGTGAAGGACGACGCCACGGTTGACATCGACATGACGTTCACCGCGCCCACGTGTCCCGCGGCCGACTTCATACTGGAGGACGTGCGCCAGAAGGTCGACGCGCTCGAAGGAGTCAAATCGGCCACGGTCAACCTGGTGTTCGAGCCGGCCTGGGACCAGAGCATGCTGAGCGAGGAGGCAAGACTGGAACTCGGGCTGGAATAAAGAGAGAGTGCCGGCTGTACCGGCTCTCACAGCAGCTTAATCAAACTACCGATGCCTATGCGCAAAAACATCTATATACTGTCAGACGCCCATCTGGGCTCGTGGGCCATAGACCACGGCCGCACGCAGGAACGAAGACTGGTAAGATTCCTCGACGACATCAAGGACAAGGCTGCCGCCGTATATCTGCTGGGCGACATTTTCGACTTCTGGTACGAGTACAGATACGTCGTGCCGAAGGGCTACACGCGCTTTCTCGGCAAGCTGTCCGAACTGACGGACATGGGCGTGGAGGTACATTTCTTTACCGGCAACCACGACATCTGGATGTACGGCTATCTGGAAGAGGAGTGCGGCGTGACGCTTCACACAAAGCCAACGACCACCGAGATTTACGGTAAGATATTCTATCTGGCCCACGGCGACGGCCTGGGCGACCACGACCCTAAGTTCAACTTCATACGCCGCGTGTTCCATAACCGCACGTGCCAGCGCATGTTCAGCGCCCTGCACCCCCGCTGGGGCGTATGGTTCGGACTGACGTGGGCCAAGCACAGCCGCCTGAAACGTGCCGACGGCAAGGAGCCTCCGTATCAGGGTGAGGACAAGGAGGCGCTGGTAAGATATACCAAGAATTACATGAAGACTCACCCGGACATCGACTACTTCATATACGGCCACCGCCACATAGAGCTTGACCTCATGCTGTCGCGCAAGACGCGGATGATGATCATCGGCGACTGGATATGGCAGTTCACCTACGTTGTGTTCGACGGCGAACATCTTTTCCTCGAAGAATACGTCGAGGGAGAAAGCAAACTGTGACGTGAAGGTGAGAGGGTGAGAAAGTGAGAAGGTGAGAAAGTTGACACAGCTTTTTTGTCAACGGATTTCTCACCTTCTCACTTTCTCACCCTCTCACCTTCACGTTTATCTTCTTATTTCGGCATTTCCGCCTTTCATGAGCTGTTCCACTTCGTCGACGCTCACCATGTTATAGTCGCCGACGATAGTGTTTTTGAGTGCCGAGCCGGCCATTGCGAAATCCAGCTTAGTCTGGTTGTCGGCATAATTCTGACACGCATAAAGCATGGCACCGACAAAGGCATCGCCCACGCCCATGCTGTCAACGACATGGTTTACCTCGTAAGTGCGCGACACCTTCATTTCCTCGCCGGCATACAACACGCCCTCAAGACAGTTATGTTCCGACGTTATGGCGTTGCGCATGCACATGAACATATACTTGCAGCGCGGCAGCCGCGTGCTGACACGTGCGCAATAGTCCTCATATTCGGCGGCGTCTATGCGCCCGGCGGCACTATTCACCGTGAAAGCGGGTGCCTTCATGCCCAATGCCTTTTCGTATTCGCCGGAACTGCCGAATATTATGTCGCTGTACTGCATCAGCGGAACAAGCACCTCTTCGGCACTGCGCCCGTAGTGCCAGAGATTTTTCCGGTAGTTAATGTCACAAGAAATCTTCAGCCCCATGCGGTCGGCCACGGTTATCGCCTCCTTACACACGTCGGCAAGGCCCTGTGTAAGCGATGCGTCAATGCCCGACCAGTGGAATATACCGGCACCGTCGAAAGCCTTTTCCCAGTCTATCATGCCCGGCTTCAGCCGCGCGAAGGCCGAGTCGTTGCGGTCGTATATCACCCTTGCGGGGCGCATGTCGGCGGCCTTTTCCACTATATACGTACCGAGGCGGCCACCGCTCTCCATCATCACGCCCTCCGTTCCCACGCTGTGTTCACGCAGTTTCATCAGGCACACCTTACCGAGAGGATTGTCGGGCAGAGCCGTCACCAGTGTGACATCTCCGCCGTAAGAAGCTATCGAAACGGCAACATTGAACTCACTCCCGCCGAAATTCACGTCAAAAGAATTGGCTTGCTGCAGACGAAGACTGCCCGGCGTCGTGAGCCTCATCAGCATTTCACCAAAGGTTACTATCTTTTTACCCATAAAAGATTCATGAAGCATTAAACAAAATCATTAAAACAGCATAACCATAAAAGAGCAACATCCCTTTGTCCGGCAGGGAGCAAAGGGATGTTGTCTTGAAAAAGAGAATTATTTCTCCAGCAGATTCATGGTGTCGGTAGCAATCATCAGCTCCTCGTCGGTAGGTATCACACAGACGGTTACCTTTGAATCGGGGGTTGAGATTACGGCTTCTTCGCCATGTATGGTCTTGTTCTTCTCTACATCGAGCTTCACTCCCATGTACTCCATGCCGGTGCAGACGTCCTCACGGGTCTGATACTGGTTTTCGCCTACTCCCGCGGTGAACACTATGATGTCGCATCCGCCCATGGCTGCGGCATAAGCTCCGACGTATTTCTTTATGCGGTAGTCATACATGTCGAGAGCTGTCTTGGCACGCTCGCTGCCGCTCTCAACGGCAGCTTCAATCTCGCGCATGTCCGAAGAAATGCCTGTAACGCCGAGTACGCCGCTCTTCTTGTTGAGCAGATTTGACATGCCGTCGGCGTCAAGACCGAGTTTCTTCTGCAGGAAAGTCACTGCTCCGGCGTCGATGTCGCCGCTGCGTGTGCCCATCATGAGACCTTCAAGCGGTGTGAGACCCATAGATGTATCCACGCATTTGCCGTTCATTACGGCCGATACACTGCCTCCGTTGCCGATATGACAAGTAATAATCTTCTTGTCCTCATAGTTCACGCCCAGAAAATCGCAGACTCTGCGCGACACGTAGCGGTGGCTCGTGCCGTGGAAACCATAACGGCGCACGCCGTACTTCTCGTAAAGCTCATACGGAATGGCATAGAGATATGAGTGGGCGGGCATGGTCTGATGGAATGCAGTGTCGAACACACCTACCTGGGGCAGTCCGGGCATAAGCTCGCTGACGGCTCTCACGCCCTTCAGATTGGCGGGATTGTGCAGCGGGGCGAGGTCGTTCACCGACTTGAACACTTCTATCACTTCGTCGGTAAGTATGACACTCTTGTTGAACTTCTCGCCGCCATGCACCATGCGGTGACCCACGGCATCGATTTCGTCAAGGCTCTTTATCACTCCTATTTCGGGGTCAGTGAGCAGTGAGAAGATGAACTTCACTCCCTCGGTATGCTCGGGAATGTCGTGCATAATCTTTTTCTTCGTGCCGTCGGCTAACTTTACCTTTACAAACGCTCCGTCGAGACCTACACGCTCAGCGCCTCCCGACG
>CALNFG010000083.1 GCA_939792625.1 uncultured Prevotella sp. | reverse complement strand
TCCAACAAGGCATTTGGCTTTAACTTCTAACGAGCGAAGCGAGTGATAACTTCTCTAACTTCTTTAACTTCTAAAAAATATAACTTCTAAAAAACTACCTGAACATCCTCAGCACATCACACTTTGTGGCATGCTCGTCGGCGGCCTGCGGATTTTCGCTTATGAAGCGGCTGAGAGCCTCAAGCGCCTTATATTGAGATGAAGCCGGACGGGGCACGGTCACGAGATTATAATTTTCGTCATACGAAGCTGAGAACCACGGGTCGGTGTCGACATAGGCCAGCGCATAAAGAGCCGAATACTGCAGCGAGAGGTCGGCGGCATTGCGACATTCGGCAAGATACTGCGACGTCTTTGCGGCAAAGTCAAGCTCGCCGACACGGGCACTGTCGGTCACGCTACGGGCATAATGCGTGAGAAACCAGCAGTCACCGTAGCACGACGCCTGATAGCTGCGCACGGCCAGCTCGTATGCCAGCGCCTCTCTCTGTCCCCCTGCAGGAGCAAGACTGTACCGTCCCTGCAGCTGAAGCATGTCCTTACAATACTTCACTTTCAGATTCTCATCAGGCGTGCCCTGTCCGGGCCCGTCGGTTTCAGGCACGTTGGGCAGCTGGCGGGTAAACCATCGCGGCACATCGTAGCGGCGGTTGGTCATGTACCAGCTGATGTTCTGCTTCGGCAGATAATCGAGCGACACGCGTTCGAGATAGTTCCGGGCTTCGGCAAAGCGGCCCTCGGCAAGATAACGTGTACCGATGAGGTCGTTGTAATAGTCGCTGTTCTGATACACCTGGAGCGCCACATAATGCTCAAACACATCTGTTTTGGCCGATGTCAGATAGGCGTAATATGCCGCCACCGAGTCGGCAGGCTGAGTGGAAATCTGTGCAAAATACTCGTTATAGGCGGCGTAGTCCTTGTTCCAGGGCCAGTCGCCATCCCATACAAAACTCTTGTCTGAGTGGCGTCCGCCGGTGTCAAAGGCGAGTCTGTTTTCCTCCATCATTCCGTACAGTGCGAGAGCCACCTTGTTAAGTCCTGCGGCGCGGTAGCGCACGGCCAGCACGCGGTAAGCCACGCGCTCCTTTACGTCAGTGTAATGGTTGGCATAAGCCGGCGAGTTGCCCCGCTCCTCCTCTATCTTGCCGTCAAGCCAGCGGAACTCGTCAGCCAGACGTTCCGACATCTCGCCGCCCAGCGGACAAGTGGCCGCCATGGTGAGCAGACGTATGCAGCGCGCATTGTCTTTCATGCGGGCCGTGCCCTTCATGCCCACGGCTTTGTCGGCACGGCGTGCGGCCTCGGCCTCATGGCCTGACAGATACTCTATCATGGCCGCGGCACTCTGCCACAGACACGGGTTGTCGGTCTTGCCCTCGGCCAGCACTTTGTCGGCAAAAGTCACAAAGGCGGCTGCGTCGGCAGTCATCACGGGGTATGCGCCCTTGATTTTAATCCACTCGAGGGCGAAACTGTCTTCAGGTGCAGTGTCGATGGTCTCCTGCACGTTGTTGACAAAATCCTGCACGAGGAAGAGCAGCGAGCCGGCATTAGGGTCGTCGGCATACACACTCTTTATGCCGGCCAGACTGCGGTAGTTGCGCATGCACCACTTTATGCTGCGCATGTCGCCCTGTTCGGCATAAATGTCGCAGGCCTGTCGCGTAAGCCCCGCGCCGAGCAGGGCACGGGCGTAGATGTTGCGGCACACGTCACGGTACACACCGTCGGGCAGTTTCGACGCCGTTGACGTCCAGTACAGCATGTTGGCCTTGTCGCGGCCCAGCAGCATGTTGGCACGCATGGTGAGCAGGGCATACTGCGGGCGCATCTTCCGTCCGCGGTATGCCTGGGCGTGACTGAGCATGAGATGCAGCACGCTGTCGCGCGAGTCAAGCTCACGGCGGGTGGGATAGTTCCACGTCTCCATCGAAATATCATTGCTCACCCGCAAAAACTCGTCCAGCCAGTGCATATAGTCCAGCATCTGGCTGTCGCCGCGCCGCCGCGCAAGAGCCTTCAGGCTGTCGCGGTTGCTCTCATAATAATCATCGTCGCTGCTCTCGGGCTGTCCGCCGTAGCGCTTCCACCAGTTGTTCATGTCTTCGGCAAAAGGCGAGGACATGCGCTCGCGGCGGAACACGCTGAACATGTACGCATTGTGCGTGGGGTCCTCAGGCACACACGCCAGAGCCTCGCCCGCACAGGCGAGACTAAATATCATGGCTGTTAAAAATTTTCTCATAGTCATCTGGATTAAATCGGGTTATGTTCTGATTACTCATGTCAAACAATATCACCTCACGGTTGGCGTCGCGGCGGCGACGGCTAACGGCTCCGGCCGCCTGCATGATGTCGTCCACGGTCGGCTCGCGCACGGCTATCGAGTCACCCGGCATAACGGGCAGCATGTCGTCACGGTGCATTATGCCGACGTATCTGCCGCCGCGGAACAGTATGCGCCACGAGTATATGGGATAAGCCGCCGACAGGGGCAGCCGGTAGTCGTCTATATGGCGCATGTAGGGCGCGGCGTCGCGCATGTCGAGTATAGGCTTGTCACAGTCAAGGTCGGTAAAGTCGCCCGTGTTGTACATCATCAGCACGCCGCGGCTCACGGGCGGCGCCTCCTGCGACAACTGGTGCAGACGTATCGTGGCCGAGACACTGATGCCCTTGGCCCCGGCCATGGCTGCCAGCGTGCGCAGAAAGGCAAAATAGCGGCTGCGCGTGCGCATGGTCCAGTCGCAGTCTATCTGTATCTCCCTGACTCCGGTCACGCCGTTGGTCTCGCTCATCTGCATCACCCGGCCGAGCAGCAGGCGGGCCAGTCCCGCAGTGTCGGCGGCCATGCAGTCGTTGACGATGTACACCGTGGGTACAATCTCCACACCGGCGGGCACGGCTGTCCTGAAACGCAGCGTGGCATTGGGCACGCTGCGCCCGCCGTCATCGGCCACCACGTCAAAATAGCGCAGGTAAATGCGCCTGACGCCGTGGTCGGCGATGAAGCGCTGCTTCACGCTGTCCATGTCGAACACCGTACTCCAGTAATACATGGAGCGCACGGATTCGCCCGCGCCGTCACGCGAACATGACAGCAGCGACAACGCCAACAATATGTAAACCAACAGTTTCATATACAAAGTCATACAATCGGAAAACGGAAGACCTGTCAGACAAACCTACATAAAAAGCACTTAGATGCAAAGATAGAAGAAAAATCTTTTCACGGCAACAAAAAAAGGCTTAAAAATACCAAAACGGCTTTCGGTTTATCACAATATCCGCACATAAAGACGATAGAACGAAAGGTAAGCTTTTGGTTTGCAAAAGCTTACCTTTTACGGGCCGAAAGCTTACCTTTTACAGACCTGAAGGTAAGCTCTTGCCACACATCGCGGCAAGACCGATGACTGACGATGAAATCCGCCAGAATCCGGGTCACAAAAAACCGCCCGCACGTTACAGTGAACACGTGCGGGCGGTCATGACGGTTTTATGTTCTGCTACATTGAGTTTACTCTGCAACAAAGACAAACTGTGCCGTGATGTCGTTGAAGTAAACGCTGTATGTGCCGTCGGGCACAGTCAGGTTGCCGCCGCCTGAAACGCCTGTGCCGTAATTCTGGTCGGCAATGTTGGTGTCGCCACCCCAGTTGACATCCCAACCTCCGTCAACGCGGAACTTCACACCGCCGGCTGTTATGTTGACACCTGATGCGTACCAGTTGTGAGGAGTAACCTCGGTCATCAGCACGTCCGCGCCGTCAGCCCATGTGGTAAAGTCGCCTACGATTCCGATAGAGTTGTACGATGTCGGATTCTGGTTGTCGAGGCGTGTCCAGGTGTATGTCATGTTCTCCATGTCGATGGTGAACGTGTAATACTCGTTCGACGGAGCCTTGAAGTTGCCGGGGTTGGTTTCGTTGGAAAGTATCGTTCCGTTGCCGCCGTCACCGTAAGCCTCATCCCATGTACCGAGGCCCGTGTCGGTGGTGAACTTCAGTTCGTCATTGCCTGCGGTCCAGTTGGCGGTGTAAGAGAACACGGCGTCAGACTCTTTGTAGAATGCCAGAGTCGTACCGGCGTTGTCCCATCCGTTCATTCCGCCGATGATGTAATACTGGGCGGCATAGAGCGGAGCTTTCGGCGTAACTGTCAGGTTTACCGTGCCTGCGTTGGCAAGGAATGCCTGTCCGTCAACCATGATGTCGGCCAGCACGCGGCCCGTAAATGCGCGTGGCTCCACCCTCTTGCCGTAATACTCTTCAACAACAGCCTGCACTGCGGCGCTGTCGAGACTTCCGTCAACGGTGGCATCGAGAGTTGTGCTGCCGGTTCCGCCCTCGGGAGTGAGTTCTATGCGTACGTTTTCTACCGTTGTCTCAGCAGGCACGCTCAGCGTGAATGCCTGCACGCTGCTGCCCACGTTGTTCAGGTCGATGGCAGCGGCAGCCGTTGCAGTAAGTCCGGGCAGCGTCACGGCCTCTTCCTGAGGATTGCTCTGCGGCGCTGTCCAGTCGGCAAAGTCGTCGTTACAGCTGACAAACGTCATGGCTGAGAGCAGCAAGCCTCCGAAAAACAATATCTTTTTCATGATGTTTTCGCTTTTTATTAGGTTTTATTATTATCTGAAGTTACGGGGTTAAAGGCCTCGCGGTAATTTTAAAGTCATACAACCGATAACGGCAAACCGTATGCCCTGACAGCCGCGTACCGTATAACCGCACAACTACGTACCGTATAACCGCACGACCTTATAACCCCATAACCTTACTTAATCTTTTATCTTACTTCACCTCTGTCATGGTCGAAGTCAACATAGAGTTTCTGTCCTGCCGTACATGTTACAGAGTAAGCAGCTCCCACGTTCTCAGCCCAGTTAGACGAGATGTCGGCATCACGCCAGTACAGAGCGCCGTTGTAGAGAGTGAACTCTGTGCGCCACCAGTCGAGTCCCGGTATCTTGATGTAAGCGCGAAGCTCGCCGTTTCCGGCAAATGCCGGGCTTTCCCACTCGCCGCTTGCATCCGCAGGTGCAGTCAGTGCCCATTCTGTATTCGGGTCATTCCATACTCCGGTACCATCAGAGCCGGGTCCGCAGACGATACCGCAGACATAAGCAGTTCCCGGATAAACAGTAAGAACAGAACTCAATACATTGTCCGCAATGGTCATCTTCAGATGCAGCGCGTACCATCCTGCGTTGGCGAAGGTCACACCGTCGGCCGTTGCAGAAGCGCCTGCGGATGCCTGGTCGTCAACTTCCGTGGGAACGGTTGTCTGAGTCTCGGCATCGCCGTACATCAGAGATGAGCCTGCCGTCATGTAAACCATGCCGTACCACTCGCCCTCGTTGCCGTAAACGGCGCCAAGCTCTTTAGGCTCGCTTCCGCCGCGTATTGACGGACCTGCAACGTAAACTTCAGCGGGCAGTTCGGCAATGTAAGAAACAACGACGCGAGGCAGGGTTATCACGTTGGAGCAGCACCAGCCGAGGTCGGTGCCGTTGACATGAGCCAACAGACGTATGTAGACGGGCATCTCGATGCCGGAGGGGTCGGCGCCGCCGTTGGCTGCCTGATACAGGTTTACAATGGCGTTGTTGAGCTGTGTCACGTTGACGTCCATGTTTGCCTGAGTGTAAGAATCGGCCAGAGTGGTATATCTGATGCCTTCGGGCACCTCAATGGTAGTCACCCCTGTAAAGTTCTGGTCGAGCGACACCTGCACCTGATAGTTAGTGACTATGGGGAAACCGTAGTCGGGCTGGTTGGTGGTGAGGTTGACCGTCTCAGAGTTGGCAAGGTCGTAAACATTGTTCTCTGCGTATGCCGGCGTGTTCAGCACAAACGACGTAGGCTCCTGCAGGGTAGGATTGCTGTCAGTGTCGGTCTCGCATGAGGCCATGAACGGAAGCACGGCCAGCAGGCAAACCGGAGCCAACATACTTTTTATTATATTTTTCATAATCGTTCCTCTTTTTTATAGATTACTTTTATTCCATTTTAATAACCCGGATTCTGAGAAAGGTTGCCATTGTTCATGATGTCATCTGCCGGGATAGGATAAACGTTGAAGTGAGAGTCTACGGTTGTTCCGTTGGCCACACCGCCCTTCCAGTCCCAGACATACTTGTTGCCGGTGAAGCATCCGAAGCGCACGAGGTCGCTGCGGCGGCGTCCTTCCATGAAGAACTCACGGCACCATTCGTCGCGGATGTTCTCTTCGGTGATGTCATTGGCGTTGAACAGACGTGTGTTGGCACGGCCGCGCAGCTCGTTGATGTCGTTCATTACGGTTGTCGCGTCGGCACCGAGACGCCAGTTAGCCTCGGCACGGATGAGGTAAATTTCAGCGTAGCGGAACAGAGGAATGTCTGTGTCGGGCCATGACAGGTCGCTGCCGCCGGTGTTGTCGCTCTTCAGATTGGTCCATTTAACGAACGAAAGACCGTTCTTGAAGTCAGACACTGCATCGGTAGAGATGGTGCGCGCACCGTCGGCACATCCGCTGTAAAGCAGGGCGCGGTCGTCACCGGCAGCGGCAATGATGTGGGCAACAGACGTACCATACTGCTGGTCGAGAGTCTCTGTCTGAGCCTGCGACGTTGAAGTTTCAGCACCGTCAGGTACGAGAGGCACGTCAGACAATGTCGGGAAGAATTTCTGTGTCATTGCCCTGCGTGCGAAGAGGCATGTCCACGTCTCCTTCATACCGTAATTGGGCATTGATGCCGAACGCGCTCCGGCGATGAGCATCAGCGAGCCTGAATACTGGCGGGTGCGCAGACCGTCCTGACGTATCGGGAAGATGATTTCCCTCCTGGCGTTCTCATTCTGGTCGTTGTCGGCCATGAAGAGCTGCGCATAGCCCGAGTTGCCGTTCTTAGGATTGTCAGACAGGCTGTAAGCACCGCTCTGCTCTATCCTGTTACAGTAGTCTATGGCCTTTCTGTATTCTGTCTCGGGATTTATCGTGTCGCTGTAAACGGCGCTGTTGAGAGCCAGACGTGCGTGGAGCAGATATACTGCGCCGAGGTCGGCACGGCCGAAGTTCTCCGAATTGTTGAATGAGCCGACACGTGTTCCGGCTGCAGTCATCTCGTTCTCTATCTCGGTAAGCTCGTTGTCAAGCCAGCCATACATCTGATTGCCGCTGTACTCAACGGGCAGAGTGGAGATGTCGAAGTCTGTCTTGAAAGGCGACTTGCCGAAGAGGTCGAGCATGTACCAGTAGTGAAGGGCGCGGAGGAAGCGCACCTCTGCACGATACTGACGGTTTTTGTCATCGTCGGCCACCTGGCTCAGATAGCTGTTGAACAGCGTGATGTCGTAAGTCAGACGGGTATAGGCCCACTGTACGCGGACACTGCTCGAGTTCCAGTTCATCATCGTTATCTGCGGAATGTCCGTATCGGTCTGCCATGCCCACATACATTCGTCGGTGGGCAGCTCCTGCAGGTTGAACGTTGTACGATAGAATCCTGACTCTCCTTCGTCAAGGCTGAGGTCGCCGTTTCCCGCTCCGCCGTCCTGTCCGGTAAGGCCGAGTGTGGCATAACATTTTGCCAGCAAGCCCATGTCATCGGGGTTGGGAGACGACTGCGGGTCGATTGAACTGATGTCCAGATCGTTGACACAGCCGGTCATTCCAAGCGTAAGCACGGCTGCCGCAATTGTCTTAAACAATATCTTTTTCATTGCTTTAATCCTTAATTTGTTATTTTATCCGGGTTTCCGGGTGTTGAAAGTCCCGATTGCCGGCCACCGCATAACCGGGCGCCGCACAACCACATAACCTTCAAACCGCATCACCCTTATACATTATATTAGAAATTGAGGTTGAGACCGAGCTGGAAGCTCAGAGGACGCGGATACGGGTTGTTGTCGATACCGCTTGATACTTCCGGGTCAAGACCTTTGTACTTGGTTATGATAAACGGATTCTGCACTGTGAAGTACACACGGCCCGAACACATCTCGCGATTGCCTGCCTTGAAGAGTGACGGGAACGAATAACCGAGGGTTATGTTCTGACACTTCAAGAACGAAGCGTTGCGCACGAAGTAGTCGCTGAGATAATACTCTGTGGTACCTGTACCCGTGAAGCCGAGGTCGATGGCAGCCTGGGTTGTGTTGCTGTATGCACTGTTAGAGTAAAGTCCTGACGGGCTGATGGCAGCCTTGTTTGACAGGAAGTCATAGTAAACATAGTTGCCGAGAGAAGCACGGAGGGCAAAGCTGAGGTCCCAGTTCTTGTAGAGGAACTTCATCGTCAGACCCATGTAAACATCGGCAGCGGGGCTGTGATAGAAGTATCTGTCGTCGTTGTTGATGATGCCGTCGCTGTTGCGGTCAACGTAAACGCCTTCGAGGGGCTTGCCGTTCTCGTCGTAAACCTGCTGGTAAACCCAGAATGAGTTGGCGGGCTGGCCTACCGTGTGAGCCTGTACGGTGGTGCTGTTACCGCGAGAGATTGTGTTACCGGTCTGGATTACATAATCTTCATCGCCACCGATAAGCTCGGTTATCTCATTGTGATTCCAAGAAACGTTGTACTGGATGTCCCAGGTGAAGTCTTTGGTAACGATTGGTTTTGCGCCTACCGAGAACTCGACACCGTAGTTCTTCAAAGAACCGATGTTCTGAGCCATGCGCTGACCGAAGTTCATGAGTACGGGGAGAGTAACCTCCTGAATAAGGTCGGTGGTCTTACGATAGTAAGCGTCGACGTTGGCTGTGATGCGGCTGTTCAGGAAGGCGAAGTCGAGACCGGCGTTCCATGTAGTCGTTGTCTCCCATGTCAGGTCAGGATTGTAACGGTCCGGACGCAGAGTGGTATAATAAGTGTCGCCGAACGGATACTGGGCATAAGAGTTGCCGGAGGTGTAAAGCGGCGAGTAGAGGAAGTCGTAACCTATGTCCTGCTGACCGGTCTGTCCCCAGCCGAGACGGAGTTTGAACTCGTCCCACCATGTGAGGTCTTTCATGAATTTCTCGTCGTTGATGCGCCATGCAAGAGCCACAGATGGGAAGTATCCCCACTTGTTGCCTTTAGAGAAGCGCGAAGAACCGTCGGCACGCAGCGTTGCGGTAACCATGTAACGGTCGAGCAAAGTATAGTTGACACGGCCGAAGTATGACACGAGAGAGTTGTGGGTTGCCCACTCCTGCTCGCTTCTTATCGAGGGGTTGTAAGCCACGCCCTGCTCGCCTGTCTCGGGGTCAATTGCATACGGGTCCCAGCCGCTGCCTTCGTTGTATCCGCTGCGGTGATAGTGTGACTCCTCGGCACCTACCATGACGTCGATGTTGTGAGCGCCAAACGTGTGCTGGTACTGTGCGTAGATGTTGGCCGTGATGCTGTACTTGTAGTAACGGGTCATGCCGTCCCAGCCGTAGTAGTTGTTGTCGAACGAATAAGGAGAAGTCCAGTCGTGCTGGCGGCTCTCGGTGTACTGTCCGCCGTAGCTTGCATGGATGTGCAAGTCTTCGAATCCGTGAATCTTGTAGTCCATCTCAACGTTTCCGGTGAAGTCGTTGGAGTGAGCGATACACTCTCTCTGATTGAGATAAGCCACGGGGTTTTGCGGAGTATTGGTGTTGGTTGTGTACAGCCAGTTCGGGTCGCTGAAGCCAGATGCCGACTGATAGTTCTGGTAATATCCTCCCATGAACTCGTATGCGGGATCTGACGGGTCAAGATAAACGGGACGCGTCGGGTCCATTGCGAGTGCGCCGCCTATAACCGCACCTGAGTCAACGTAGCTGTCTTTCTCGTTGGTGTACTTTGCAGTGACGTTGAAGTTAAGGTGATCGTCAAGGAATGACGGTGCGAGGTTTACTGAAGCATTGAAACGGCGCATGAAAGAGTTCTTGATGATACCGTTGTCGCTCTGGTATCCGGCAGACACGCGATAAGGCATGTTCTTCAGACCGCCGCTTATCGACACGTTGTGAGT
>CALNFG010000082.1 GCA_939792625.1 uncultured Prevotella sp. | reverse complement strand
GCTTACAGCTCATGCAGCTCTTTCAGCTTGGCGGCGAGTTTCTCCACCATTACCGTGGAGAGTATGATGTTGCCTTGGCGGTCGAGAAGATACATGGCCGGTATCCATTTGATGTTGTACAGCCGTGACACTTCCGTTTCTTTCCACTTTTTCAGTTCGCTCAGGTGCAGCCAGTCCATGCCGTTAGTCTCTATGCAGCGTGTCCATGCGTCTTTCTTGTCATCGAAAGATATGCTTACAAACTTGATTCTCTGTCCGTATTTATCGTGCAGTTCTTTCATTGCTGGTATGTCCTTGCGGCAGTCCGGACACCAGGATGCCCAGAAGTCAAGCACAACGTAGCTGCCGCGCAGCGATGACAGCGTGTGGCTCGTACCGTCGGGGGCCGGCAGTGTGAAGTCGGGTGCTTCCGTGCCCGGTTGCAGCAGTTCTTTTGCATAACGTGCGTCGGCGTCCTGTTGCTGCGCCGCCGCGCTTACGGCCAGCATTATTGTCATGGCCGCGAGGGTGACAGTTCTCTTGATGTTCATGTCTTTGTATGTTTTTTATTTGAGTCTTGTTTTATCGTCCGTAGGTTGTGTTGCCGCGGCAGATGCTTGCCGGAATAAAGAATCATGCTGTTTCGGCAAAAACCGAGTTCTGTAAAAAATCAAAACAGTTTCTCAGTTCTTTATCCGTGTGTCGGCTCCCCACATCATCTTTTCACGCAGTGTGGAGTAGTACCTCTGGCTGCTGCGTTTCACTATCTTTATGCTATATGGTGCCTTCCGTATGGTCAGGCGTGTGTTCTCGGCACATTTCTCCGACTGTCCGTCGACGGCTGTCAGGAAGTTATGGCTTCTGCTTTCAACCGTCAGTGTTATCTCCGAGTCGTCGGGTATTACTATCGGTCTTATGTTGAGGCTGTGCGGAGCCACGGGGGTGAGACACAGAGTGCCGGTGCGGGGCACTATTATCGGGCCGCCGTTTGACAGCGAGTAGGCGGTCGAGCCTGTCGGCGTACTGACAATCAGGCCGTCAGCCTGATAAGTCACGAGGTATTCGCCGTTGACCTCGGCATGTATGGTTATCATCGACGCCGTGTCGCGCTTCAGCACGGCTATGTCGTTGAGGGCATAGTGCTGTCCGTTGAGCGGCATGCCGTCGGTCTCGGCGCTTATCACGGTGTGTTCCTCTATGGCGTAGTTGCCGTCGTAAAGAGAGTCAATGGCACTCTCCGTCTCACTTGGCACTATGTCGGCGAGGAATCCCAGACGCCCCATGTTGATGCCCACTATGGGCACGCCTTTAGCCCCCACGTGTCCGGCAGCTCTCAGCAGTGTGCCGTCGCCGCCGAGCGAAATGACAAAGTCGGCAGTGAAGTCGCTGTCGTCAAACACGTCGACGCCCCCCGGCTTCATCATGCCCGTGTCCACCACGAAGTCGTAGAACATTCTTTCCATACACACTTCTGCGCCACGCTCAGCCAGCAGTTCCACGATTTTCTGTATGTTGGCAGACTTGCGGCTTTGGTAGATGTTGCCGAATAATGCGAACTTCAATTTGCGCGATACCATATATTTAGAGCTTTTAATTTTCTTTTTTCGTGTCTGATGCTTGGAAATGCCAAACATTTTGTAACTTTGCCGTTGGATAAGCCCGGCGCCGTGCCTGCCCGACGCCTTGCGCCGAGGCCTTTGCCGGTATGCCGAAAACGACAGATTTTGTTGCAAAATTACACATTTTGCAGCAAAACTGACATGTAGGATTAAATAAAAACGTGAAAAATGACAAAATTAAGCGTAAACATCAACAAAGTGGCAACTCTGCGCAACGCCCGCGGAGGCAACAATCCTGACGTGTTGCAGGCTGCCGTCGATTGTGAGAAGTTTGGCGCACAGGGCATTACCGTACACCCGCGCCCGGATGAACGGCATATCCGCTATCAGGATGTGAGAGACATAAGCCCGAGGATTACCACCGAATTTAATATAGAGGGCAATCCGATTGACCGCTTTGTCGCTCTGGTGCTTGAAGTAAAGCCCACACAGGTGACGTTGGTGCCGGATGCCGACAACCAGCTGACGAGTAACCACGGATGGGACACACTGGCCAACCGTACGTTTCTGACCGATGTCATAGGCCGTTTTCGCGAAGCGGGAATAAGGACATCGGTGTTCGTCGACGCCGTGCCCGAAATGGTGGAAGGTGCCAAAACCTGCGGTGCCGACAGAGTGGAGCTTTACACAGAGCCTTATGCCTCGGGTTATGCGCTGTGCCGTGAAGAGGCGTTAAAGCCTTTTGTTGAGGCGGCAAAGGTGGCGCGCGAGGCCGGTCTGGGCCTTAATGCCGGTCATGACCTTAGTCTGGTCAATCTGAATTATTTCCACCGCAACATACCGTGGCTCGATGAGGTCAGCATAGGACACGCCCTTATTTGTGATGCCATCTACATGGGGCTTCACTCCACGATACAGGCATATCTCGAATGTCTGAAGTGACATGGTTGTCTTACACATACTATAACTACTAACTAAATAAACTTTATTATTACAAATGGCAAAAGTATATGAATTTCTGGCAACGGGCTTTGAAGACATCGAAGCCCTCATACCTTTAGACATAATGCGCCGTGCCGGTGTAGACTTCAAGACGGTCAGCGTTACCGGCAGCCTTGTCGTGGAGAGTGCCCACGGAGTAAAGATGACGGCAGACATGCTTATAGAAGACGCTGATTTCAGCGATGCCGATCTGCTGATGTTGCCCGGAGGACTGCCCGGGGCAACCAATCTTAATGCCCACGATGGTGTGAAGAAAGCAGTTGTCGAGCAGAACGTGCGTGGCAAAATGATAGGTGCCATCTGTGCCGCACCGATGGTATTGGGCGGTCTTGGTCTGCTTGAAGGCCGCAGGGCCACATGTTATCCGGGCTTTGAGAGCTATCTTGAAGGGGCGGAATATACTCACGAGCTTTGTACTGTTGACGGCAACATCACAACTGGTGAAGGACCCGCGGCGGCGTTGCCTTATGCTTACACTTTACTTGCCGCACTTACCGATGCCGGTACGGCAGATCAGGTGGCCGACGGCATGATGTACAAGCATCTTATGCTTAAATGACATAACCCTTCATCCGCCGGGCCGGCTTTCTCCGGCCGGCGGATACGACAACACTTAAACAAGCGACAGAATATGGATTATGCAGTGATTGTGGCCGGCGGAAAGGGCCTCAGGATGGGTTCCAGCATACCCAAACAGTTTCTTCCTGTCAACGGGCTGCCGGTACTGATGCGCACCATAAAGCGTTTCAGAGAGTATGACAACAATCTTAAAATAATACTCGTGCTGCCTGAAGAACAGCATGAATATTGGAACGAGCTGTGCAAGAATTATCATTTTACCGATGCTTATGCCGTGGTAAGTGGGGGCGAGACTCGCTTCCATTCGGTAAGAAACGGCCTTGCCGTGATTCCTGACGATGCCGTGGGCGTGGTAGGTGTACACGATGGTGTGCGTCCTTTCCCGTCAGTTGAAGTGATAGGCCGTTGCTTTGAGACCGCGCGCACCGCGAAAGCTGTCATACCCGTGGTGCCGGTGGTGGAGACGTTGAGGCATATCGTTGACGCGGAAGCCACCGAGACAGTGTCCCGTGACAATTACCGTCTTGTGCAGACACCGCAGACTTTCGACATACAGCTGCTTAAAGAGGCTTATGCGCGTCCTTATCAGGACTCGTTCACCGATGACGCGTCGGTTGTGGAGAGTTTCGGTCATAAGATAACCCTTGTTGAGGGTAACCGTGAGAACATAAAGATAACCACGCCTTTCGATCTCCGCGTGGCGCGCATTCTGGCCTGAGTGCGGTGGCGGCTGCAGAGGTTGGCCGGCGCTGTGGTGGCATGCGGCGGCGCGGAATGACTTTTTTACATGATATCTGACAACATCTTACTGAAATAATGCTCGACATTCTCAACCAAGACATACAGTTTCTGCCCGGGGTGGGACCGCGACGCAAGGTCTTGCTTGAGAAAGAACTGAACATCAGGACTTACGGAGAACTGCTCGAGTATTATCCTTATAAATATGTGGACCGCAGCCGCGTCTACCGGATAGGCGAGCTTTCGGGCGATGCTTCCTTTGTACAGGTGAGGGCGCGGATTCTCAGTTTCGAGACTTTTGATATGGGTCCTCACCGTACGAGGCTCGTTGCCCACGTGTCAGACGGTACGGGAGTGGCTGATGTTGTCTGGTTTTCGGGAGCCAAACACATACTTGAACATCTCAAGCCGGGCATTGACTACATTATCTTCGGGCGTCCCACGGTGTACAACGGGCGCTACCAGTTTGCCCATCCGGACGTTGACCCTGCTTCTGAACTGCAGTTTTCGCAGATGGGTCTGCAGCCTTATTATGTCACGACGGAGAAGATGAAGAAGTCAGGCATGAACTCGCGGGCCGTTGAAAAGCTGATTAAAACGATGCTCGAGCTGCTGAAAAATCCGCTTGAAGAGACCATCCCGGCGTTCATCACGTCTCCGCTGAAGCTCATCTCGCGCGACGAGGCATTCAGGAAGATACACAGTCCCAAGTGCAACGACGACATCAGCCGGGCCAGGTATAGGCTGAAGTTTGAAGAACTTTTTTACGTACAGCTTAACATTCTTCGTTATGCGAGCGACCGCAGGCGCAAGTATCGCGGTTATGTATTCGGCAGGATAGGCAGTTTTTTCAACGATTTTTATTTCAACAATCTTCCTTTCCCGCTCACGGGGGCGCAGCAGCGCGTCATAAAAGAAATCCGCAATGACGTCAGGTCGGGTCGGCAGATGAACCGTCTGCTGCAGGGTGACGTTGGCAGCGGCAAGACTCTTGTGGCGCTGATGTCGATGCTGATAGCCCTTGACAACGGTTATCAGGCCTGCATTATGGCTCCGACGGAAATCCTTGCCGAACAGCATGTTGCCACGATAACGGCTTTCCTGCACGGAATGAATGTGCGGGTGGAGCTGCTTACGGGCATGGTTAAGGGTAAGCGGCGCAAGGCCGTACTCGAAGGACTTGCCGACGGCAGCGTGAACATCCTTGTCGGCACTCATGCCGTGATTGAAGACAGCGTGCAGTTTGCCCGTCTGGGTTATGTCATCATTGACGAGCAGCACCGCTTCGGTGTTGTGCAGAGAGCCAGGCTGTGGAGCAAGAGCGACAATCCGCCTCATGTCCTGGTCATGACTGCCACGCCGATTCCACGTACGCTGGCCATGACCATTTATGGTGACCTTGACGTGAGTGTTATCGACGAGCTGCCTCCCGGACGCAAACCCGTGGTTACCCTGCACAAATATGAAGACCAGACTACAAGCCTCTATGCGGGCATCAGGCGTCAGCTTAATGCCGGACGCCAGGCGTATATCGTTTTTCCATTAATAAAAGAAAGCGAGAAGATAGACCTGAAAAACCTCGAAGAGGGTTATGAGGCTCTGAAAGAAGCCTTTCCGGAGTTCAGGCTCGGCAAGGTACACGGACGCATGAAGGCCATCGAGAAAGAAGAGGAAATGAATCGGTTTGTGAGCGGTGAGACGCGCATTCTCGTGGCTACCACCGTCATTGAGGTGGGTGTAAACGTGCCAAATGCCACCATAATGGTGATAATTAACGCCGAACGCTTCGGCCTGTCGCAGCTTCATCAGCTGCGCGGACGTGTCGGCCGCGGGGCCGACCAGTCGTTCTGCATACTTGTGAGCAAAAGGAAGCTCAGCGATGATACCCGCCGTCGTCTCGACATAATGTGCGACACCTGTGACGGTTTCAAGATTGCCGATGCCGACCTGAAGCTGCGCGGACCTGGCGACCTTGAAGGCACGCAGCAAAGCGGAATGGCTTTCGACCTGAAAATTGCCGACGTCGCGAAAGACGGGCAGATAGTTCAGCTTGCCCGCGACGAGGCACAACGCATTGTTGATGACGACCCTCAGTGCGGCAAGAGCGAGTATTCCATGCTTTGGCACAGACTTGACGCGCTTCGTAAGAATCTTCCTTATTTCGGTGCCATATCATGACCGGTAAGCGGCGCAGGCCGCTTTTGTTTTTCTGCCTGCATCCTTTCATGTCACCGTATGATGTCTCTTTTTCTTCCGATAGTATGTTGCGGGACATCAGTTGTTCTGATTATTAAAATCTGTTTATAAATGCCACTGTTGTAGCTTTTATATGTAAACCAACGTTAAATTATTGTCTTTCCGTGCATTTTTCTGCCGAAAAACTTGCAGCATATATGTTATTGCCGTACATTTGCAGTGTACTACAACATTAGTACACTAAGAAACAAGAGAACGACATTAACAATATTGACAATTTAAAGACTTTAACAATTATGGGAACTATCATCACAGCAGCAACAATCATGGCAATGTACCTTAACTCTGCAGGCAACCTTAACTCGCAGTATTGCTATAACGCCGACATCGAGAACGGCAAGGTGACAACAATGTACGTATATGACAAAGACGGTGAACATCTTTCAGGCAAACTGGAATACCGTTACTCATACGACGTCTTGGGCAGGGTTACGGCCAAAGAGGTTTACCGCCGCGATGCGGCAACGGGCATCATGATGCCCGACAGCCGTTACGACTACACCTATGCGCCGGGTGGATATGCCGTGGAGCGCAGCCTCTGGAACTCGCGCCGTAACGGATACGACAGTGCCGACAGCCGCACCGAGTACAGGATGGAGACCGAAGGAGTGGTATCAGTGTCAACTTACGAGACGGCAGACGGCGGCACCGAGATGAAACTTGTCGACAACCTGCTGGCCATCGTACCGGCCGAAGGCGGACTGCTGGCAGGCTTTTAAGAAATCAAGGGGTGGGGATGCACGGGACGTTAAAGACAATGGCCGGGCCGGCAGCACGACTTTAACATACTCTCTCTCTGACAAAACGCCGGCAAGGATATTGTCTTTAACTCTTCCGGCATCCTTCACTCTCTTTACCTCCGAATATGTAAACAATAAAAAACTGAATAAAATGATACGCATAGAGAATCTGAAATACAAGTACCAGGGCGCACGGCAGTACGTGTTCGACAACTTCAACCTGACTTTTGAGGACAATAACATCTACGGACTGCTCGGCAAGAACGGTACGGGAAAGTCAACTTTGCTCTACCTCATCAGCGGACTGTTGCGCCGTACGTCGGGCAGCATAACGGTTGACGGCACCGACACGCAGCTCCACCGTGCCGAGACGCTTGAGGAAATCTTCCTCGTGCCCGAGGAGTTCGACCTCGCCCCGATGACTCTCGACTCGTATGTGAAGATGAACGAACCGTTCTATCCGCGCTTCAGCCGCGAGGTGCTGGAGAGCTGTCTGCGCGACTTCGAGCTTACGTCTGACATTCATCTGAAAGAACTCTCCATGGGACAGAAGAAGAAGGTGTACATGAGCTTCGCCCTGGCTGCCAACACCAGACTCCTGCTGATGGACGAGCCGACCAACGGACTGGACATCCCGTCGAAGAGCCAGTTCCGCCGCGTGATAGCCAACAACATGACCGACGACCGCACGATGATAATATCCACCCACCAGGTGCATGACGTGGAGTCGCTGCTCGACCACATCGTGATGCTCGACCGCTCGGAGCTGCTGCTCGACGCCTCGGTTGCCGACATCTGTGCCAAGTACAACTTCGAGTTCCGTTCGCTGGGCGAGCCGCAGGACGACGTGCTTTACTCGGAGCCGTCGGTGCAGGGCAGTGCCGTGATAACACGCAAGCGCGAGGGCGACGAAGACACAACGCTCAACCTCGAACTGCTCTTCAACGCCGTTACGCGCCACGCTATATGACTCTTTTTACGCCAACAGGCATCCGCACCGGCGGACGGCCGGCGCTCCGGAAAACATAATCACATTCACCAAAAGACATAAAACATGACTAATTTCAACATATCCCGTTTCGGCCGCACCCTCAGGTGGAGCGCCATGATGACAAAGAAAGAGATACTCACCAACGCAGCTGCCATGACCTTTGCCTTCGCCGTGCCGTTTGTCATACATGCCCTTTCGAGCCGTAACCGGCTCGAAGCGCTTGTGGCACAAAGTCTGCATGACGTTACGGCGCTAAATCTCGGGATTTACATCATCATCTGCATGATAGGCGGATGTTGGCTGTTCAACAACATGAACACAAAGGAGCAGCGCATAACGTTCAAGATGCTGCCCGCCACCGACCTTGAGAAGTTCGTCGTCCGCGCCATTTACGTAACGGTGGTGTGGTGGGTCATGGCTTTCGCCGCTTTCTGTCTGGCCGACCTTTTCCGCATGCTTGTCTGCCTCGTGTCGGGCACAGAGATAGTGGGCAGTGCCGTTCCCGACTTTTTAGGCATGCTCTTTTACGATGACAACCATACCGTCAACATCAACGGCGAATCTGAAATTTTCTCTTTCGTTGCGGTTGTGGCCGCGGCAAACGCATGGGTCTTCTGGGTACATTCTTTATATGTGCTGGGCGGAGCCTTCTTCCGCCGCCGCCAGTTTGTCCTCACCACGCTGGTGCATTTTGTCATCGGACTGGTCTTTATGCCGATTGTCATAAGCGGTGTCTACAAGATTGACGGCGACAGCCTCCGCGAATCGTACGATGCCGCAATGTGGTCGGTGACGGCGGTGTTCACCCTTCTCGGTCTGCTTGACTGGTGGCTGTCTTACAAAATCTTCCGCCGCATGCAGGTAATCAACAACAAGTGGATAAACCTTTAATCTTCGGTTATGGACAGTTTCAATATAAAGCGTTTCGCTATGACGGCCCGCTGGATGGCCCGCATGCACTTCAAGAACGTGCTGTCGTTCACGGCGGGCTTTACGTGCTGCTACCTCTTCCCGTGCATGGTGGTTGTTTATCCCGCGCTGAAGTACGGCGAAGCCGTCACCGGACAAGAACTTCAGCGCATCGTCGAGATGTCTTCGCTCGTCTATGCGATAGGTATGATACTCTTCGGTACATGGATTTGCGCCGACATGAAGACGAAGGAGCAGCGCACGCAGGTGAGGCTCCTGCCAGCCACAGACCTTGAGAAGTTTCTCGTGCGCTTCCTTGCCCTTACGCTGGGCGTGGCGGTCGTGGGCGTCGTGGCTTTCTTCATGGCCGACTTGCTGCGCGTGGTGTTCAGCCTCGTGGCGGGCATCGACTATGTAAGGTTTGCCCTGCCCGATTTCATGAGTTATGTTTTTTTGAACGAAACGAATCCCTCCTTTTTGGGTCACACCACTGATACGTACAGCGCCGGAGTGTATTTTGCGGCTCTTGCCTGGTGCGTGTGGGCACACTCCTTATACATGCTCGGCGGCACGCTGTTGCGCCGTTACCAGTTTGTCATCACCACGGCGGTACACGCCCTGCTGTTTATCATCATGTCTGTGATAATAACCGGTACGCTGGGCAACCCCGAGGCAGCCTTCAGTGATCCCGGACTTACGCCGGTGTTCTGTGCTGCCGGCACGTTGTTCTTCGTCGTAGCCGTTGTAAACTGGTGGCTTACTTACCGTCTGTTCGGGCGGATGCAGGTTATTAACAACAAATGGATTAACTTATGAACTTTACGACAGAAAAAGCGATTTACGTACAGATAGCCGACCGCTTGTGTGACGAAATACTCACTGACAAGTACGCCGACGACGAGCGCATACCCTCGGTGCGTGAGTATGCGGTGCTGCTGGAGGTCAACACCAACACCACCGTGAAGTCGTATGACCTGCTGGCATCGCAAGGCATCATATACAACAAGCGCGGTCTGGGCTACTTCGTCACCGCCGGCGCCAAGCAGCGCATTCTCGACGAGCGGCGCCGCGAGTTCATGGAGCAGAAGCTTCCCGAGATGTTCCGCCAGATGCGGCTGCTCGGCATCGGCATGGATGATGTCGAGAGAGAATGGAATATGTCAGGTAGTTAGGAATTTCTTGTTGGGAGATAAGGAGTTAAAATTAGGAGTTAAGGAGTTATGGAGTAAAGGAGTTAAGACAAATGTCTTGTTGCTTT
>CALNFG010000081.1 GCA_939792625.1 uncultured Prevotella sp. | reverse complement strand
AGACCGTCTGACTCCCGTTAACTCCTTATTAACTCCATTTTGATACATCCTCATTTTCATACCCAAATCAAAAGCTATCCTTTTGGCTTGCCAAAGGTAAGCTTTTAGGAAGCTAAAGGTAAGCTTTTGGAAAGCAAAAGCTTACCTTTGGCAAAAGCCGGCGTTATCCGCGGAAAACCCACAATGAATACGTCGCCATGACACAAGCAAAATAAGAAACTGTTTTGATTTTTTTGTTAAATGTATTGAGATGTATTTTCGGGATGTTTCCGATTGCTGTTTGAGTAAGTTTAGCGGGCTAAACGTCGAAAACAGCAATCGGAAACGGCCGGAAAAGCGCTCAAGACATTAACAAAGAATCATGCTGTTTCACCTAAAAACGAGTTCTGTAAAAAATCAAAACAGTTTCTAAAATGGAACAACAATAAAAAATGTGCCAAGGCATACGGACTCAAAGCCGCAGCCGTGGCACATTCATCTATGGTTTTATAATAATAACTCTCTTACTTCACAAGCACCTTCTTCGTTGTGCCGTCAGACATCTTGATGACGTTGATACCCTTTACAGGAGCAGAAATCTGTTTACCGTCAAGCGTATAACGTGCCACCTCAGCAGCCTCGCCGTCACCTGTTACAGCATTGTTGATGCCTGAAGTACCATCGGTTGTGATTCCTTTTTCGTCAGCATTGACTATTTCACCGGTCTCGGTGTTGAGCAGCAGTGCAACGACTTTCAGATTATTCTTGTTCTGAACAAGGTCGCCGAAATACTGAGAATAATACGGCATGACTCCGTTCGTTATGTCAAACTCGGTCTGATGAGTCTGAGTCTCTTCCATTACGATAGGAGCAGAGATTGAGCCTTCTATACCATCGGCTATCTCCTGGGTCATGATTGCCACGTGGTCGAAAACAACATCCTTCACATACGGGCCTGTAAGCTGAGAAGATCCACCGGGCGATGCGGTCTCACCTCTTTGCGTCCACTCGTAAATATAAGGCTCGTTATCGGCACCTGTTGCACCCAAATATGAATTAGCCTGCCACCATCCATAGCTGTAAACACTGTTGTCATTGGCACCGCTCAGACCGTCTTCAACCAGCACGTATGCAAGACGATAATTGGCCTCATCATAGTTCGTGAGGAATGTCACGTTGGTAGTAACGCTGATAACAGTGCTGTCTGCGTTCCATACAGGATTTACAACAACCTCTGCCTCGGCTGCACCCTGCAGACCTGCCACATCGTCAAGTATGCCAAGCATGTTACCTGAAGTTCCGAAATACGGATCAGCATTTGAAATGCTTCTGTTCAGCAGACATGAAGGATAGCCGCCAAGATAAGTTCCCAGGAAGTCAGGATATTCGGCTATCTGCATCGGGTCAGGATAATTCATTGAGCCGTGTACGGCAATACCGATAAACGTATCGGGATAAGTGTCCTGCAGAGCGTTCATTCCGGCAATACCGCGTGTGCAATACCAGCATCCCGTGGCGGTAAACTCCTCCATAACGGTCTTACGCGGCACAAGTCTCGACAGTACCATCAAATTACCTGCTGCAGTAACCTTGCTTGTAGCTTCATTCGCTTCACCGTTAACCTTCGTAATCGTTATTTCTTTTGCATACGTTCCGACAGTTGCTTCGGCAGAAAGCGGTATAGTTAAAGCAGTAGAATTGCCTATGGCCAATTCGTCTGTCTGAACAGTCTGTTCCTCTGATACTGTTCCTGTCGCAACGTCTCTTACCGTATAGCTTACCGACTGTACAGGATTTGCACCTTGTCCGGTAACGTTAATCGTAGCATTTGTTGTTCCGTTTAAAGCTGCAAAAACAGTGGCAAACTCACTCTCTACCGTTGCCGAGTTCTCTGGATAATCATCACCGGAGATAAGCACTTGAACACAAGAGTTACCATAACCCTGACCATAGCAGTCGTCCCAGCCATAACCAAAATCAAGATACAATCCACCTTGCACATCTGCTTCTCCGTCTGTAGCTATAGGATAGTATCCGTAATCTGTCTGGGCATTAGTCACTGTAAATGAATAACCTACATAACAGCCTGACTCCGGAATGACATAAGGCTCCGGTAAACTTACCAAAGTCAGACTGCCGTCCACTGCAATTGAAGAAGGATTACTTACTTCTACCAATACACTGCAATCCGTATCAACATTTTGGGGAAGTTGTTCTGCAACCCATACCCTAACATCTGTCAACACTGAGGCATCAATTATGGGGATGGCTATTTCTTCTACTCTCTTGCCTGCCTTTTCTGCAGGTACTAAAATAGCAATATTGTTATCTGTTGTGCCGGCACCCAACATTCCGATATTTTCACCAGACCAATATGTGAACACTTCCTGAGCATAAACTCTCGTCTGAGGACGTTCACGCAGACTGTTCTTAACGGTTATACCGTCTAAGGTACCACCGATTTTCGGTTCTTGTGCATTCGCAACACAGCAGCATGCCATTAAAACCAACCAAATTAAGCATTTTCTAACCATACTGTTAAGCTTTTAGTTATACATAAATGTAAAAATGACAATTTAAAAGTTTTCACCTCTATTGCCTATTACTTCGCAAATATACATTCTTTTTACAAAAAGAAAAAATATTTAATTAAAAAATCGGCAATGAAGTAAATAAATTCTTCATTGCCGATTAAAATCCATTAATATTAATGTAACATCTATGTCGGAATCACTCTTCCGTTACGGGCTCTTCTGCATCAGGCTCGCCTGTGACGTGAGTCTTCACTGCCTGAAGCACGCCGGTATTGTTATAGATAAACGCCACAACCTCCATGTTCTCGGGCACCCACTCTTCGTCAAGAGTGTAAGTGAACGTGCGTGTCTCGCGCGCGCCGGTGGGCACGGTTATCGCGTCGCCCATCAGGTCGTTCACGCTTGCGCGGTAAACATGGTTGTGAACATACTCGTAATCCCAGCTGCCGTCTTGCATTATCTGATAGTCCACGATGTTGTTTTCTATGAGCCATACCTGCAGGTTGCCGTTCACCGTGGTCTGCAGTCCGTCGGCATCTACGGTTATCCCGACAGTGCGCGTAGCCGCATCATAGCTGCACGCAGCATCAAGCATAACCTCCGGCTCTATCTGGATGTAATTGCGCACGGCTGTTGCCCACATGTCTTTATCGGAAAAGAACTCACGTCTGTCTATATATGCCGTGGGCTGACTACTTATGCCCCAATGGTCGTAATACCAGTCGCCGTCATCGGTACGCAGCGTGGAGCCTCTGCCGAGAGGACCGCTGTGCATACCTACTGCAATAACGTTGTCTGCGCCGTACTCTTCCTGCATACGCTCTATGGCCAGGTTTCCGTCCGGACAGTTAGGGCATCCCTGCCCCGTAAAGTCCTCTATCAGCACACGCTTTGCTATATCGGCAGGCTCAACGTAGATAAACCTTTCATCTTCTTCAATGTCACTACATGCCGCAAATGCTAATCCGGCCGCACATAATGAAACGCTATATATCAGTTTGTTCAGTCTCATACAGCTTAGAAATTATAATTATACGACAATGTGACACCCTTGCTTGCAGGCACGTATTTGCAGACACCGCCCGAGCAGTTCCATCCCTCACGCGTGCGGCCGTAGCCCAACTGCAGGCGGTGAGAGTCGTGGTTGAAGGTAACCGAGCCTTGATAATAATGTTCGTTGGTAACGCCGCTGTTGTACATGTCTGAGATGGTGAACATCCAGTGGGGCAGGAACGACAGTTCGAGCAGTCCGAACATCCAGTCGCCGTCATCCTCGTCCGTACTCAGATACTGCAACTCTCCACGCAGTGTGAACTTCCTGTTTATGCGGTATTTACCTTCGGCTATGAATATGTCTGAATGTATCATGCCTCCGTGTCCCTCAACGATAGTCTGGTTGTAGAACTGATTCATGTACATCAAGTTCAGCTTGAACGCACGCGAGAGAGGCTTTTCTATCTGGATGTTCAGGTCCTGATAATAAGTCTCGTCACCCCACTTCCAGAATGCCGAGCCGTAACCGTCGGTACCTTTGTAAGTTCCGTCAAACTCGTTTACGGCATGGTTGTTGCGGTCAATGGCGTGAACGTGCGAGAAGTTGATCTTCAAGTTCATACCATACTTTCCGCCAAGCACACTGTGACGCTTGAATCTGTAACCGAACTCTGCCTGATAAGCCCACTCTCCGTTAGGCTGTGTGCCGTAAGGATAAAGAGAAGCAAGGGCGTATGTCTGGTCCATAGTGAACGCCGGCAGGTGGTTGATTGACGACGCTATGCTGCTCGTCTCACCGCGACGGCTGCGGAACACCATTGCATCACTGCGCTTTGCCTGCAACAAGAAGCTCATGCCTTTCTTTGAATATGTTGCCGAAAGCATCGCAACGTTACCCTTGCGGTAGATGTAAGGATAGTTTCCGTCAAATGTAGGATCTTGTCCTTTCCATGCGTACTCGGCCAAGATATTAAGTCCGCCTTTCTGGAAATTTGCCCTCACATCAAACGCATTGACCGTTTTAGGCAGGTCAAGCTTGTGGGTGCTGCCCACCATGATGTCTTCGCTCTCTTCGTATTTATTAACCCATGAAGCACCAAGTGTAAGGTAAGTACCTTTTTCAGACATCTTCTTGAACCACTGGTCAACACCCAACTCAAGGTCGGCGCCGCTCACCCATCCGTCGTTGTGCGACCAGAAACGGCGCTGCTTACCCGACAGGGCCTTAACGGTAACACCCTTAACCGGTCTTACAACTATCTTACCGCCCAACAACGAGTTGTCGATACCGAGCGTACGCTCCTCGTATGTGCGGAGGATGAAACCCGAGCCGAACTGCTCATAGAAGTTACCCGCAGTGATTTCGAGATTCTTGAAATGGGCTTTAAGATATATATAAGGTACGCCCCAGCCTTTGAATCCCTGTTCGTCATAGAACGTAGGCAGAGGATGCTTGACAAACTCGAAACGTGCGCCGGCATCTATGTACTTGCTCATCACGTTGACATCGGCGTAAGTGTTGGTCAAAGCCCACTCGTTAAAGTCCTGCGCGCCTATGGCTGCGTCTTCCTGAGGGATGATGATGTCACTCTGCACACTTCCGCTTACGGTTATCTTCTTCTCGCCGCTCTCCTGTGCAAACGAGCATAAAGACATGGCCGACGCCGCGAAAACGCAGAGCCATTTATTTGTCGTCATAACCATTGACTGTTCTTTTTTACCAATTAAACGAATAAAGACCGATTATGTGCAGGGTTATCACTGGGCTATAAGTTCCCTTACCTTGTCTATGAGTTCCTGCTCTGCACCTTCGGTGTATCCGTTGTGCTTGTAAACAATGTTACCCTTGCCGTCGCAGATGATGGTGTAAGGTATCATGTTGATGCCGAGCGCACGCTTGAAGTCGCTGTTCGGGTCGAGCAACACTTCGTATGGCCATCCGTGGTTGTCAACGAGAGGCTTCACCTTATTAATATTCTGCGCCTGGTCGATAGATACGGCTATGAGCTTTACGCCGGTCTCTTCCTGCCACTCTTCATACACCTCGCTGATGGCTGTCAGCTCACGGTTACAAGGCTTGCACCATGTTGCGAAAAAGTCAATGATAAACGGTTTGCCACCATTAGACAAAGTGTCTGTACGCACTGTCTTACCGTTAATGTCTTTCAGCGTTACTGAAGGAAGCTGAGCGTTAGCCGTGTAAACTGTACCCAAGACTAACACGATTAAAGAAAAAAGATGTTTCATGTTTTTTGTATTTTTACTGTTCAAATTATTTTTGCAAATGTAAATGTATTTTCCGAAAAAAACAAATCTTATCTCAAATAAATTACAAAAAGCAAACATTTATCACGTTTTAATTGTCGAAAATACAACATTTAAAAGCTAAAATGTAACTTACAGTTCAATAAAACGGCTGTTTGCAACCACTTTTCAGCCGTATTACACATGCAAAAACATGTGTCAGACTTTCATTCTGTCAAAGTTGAAATTAAAACACGCGGGCACTGCCCTCCGGCAAAAAAGTGTAGAAACAAAACGTATAGACGGCCATTGCGCAGTGCAACAGCCGTCTATACCATACGAAAAGACGGTCCTTACGGCACTGGCGGCACAGCTCAGTCACAGCAGCAGCTTGCGTACCTCCACGTTACGCATGGGCGGTATGTCTTTCATTTCCTTGTCATAATATACAGCCTGAATAGCTTTGTTGATGATGCCGTGTCCGACGGCCAGCACCACCGCCCCCGGATAACTGTTGCGGACATATTCAATAAAACCGGCGGCACGCTCCTTCAGTGCCTCAACGGTCTCTATGTCGTCGGGCCACGGCTCGTTTTTCAGGTCAGGAATATATCTTCCCGTAAAGCTGCCCCAGTCGCGTTCTCTGAGCAGCGGCGTGACTGCCACACTGCCGCCGTGCGGTCCGGCCACAATAACACACGTGTCATAAGCACGCTTCAGGTCGCTTGACACGAAAGCATCAATATGCACCCCGGCCATCGCTTCGGCGGCCTCGCGCGCCTGCCGCAGTCCGTTGTCGTTGAGTTCGCCCTGTGTCTGTCCCTGCATTATGCGTCCGGCATTGTCCACGGTCTCGCCGTGGCGCATAAGATAAAGTGTGGTCATAAATCAGAAGAATTAGAAGCCAAAAACAATATTTAATGCAAAAGTAATAAAAATAGTTGGTTTCAGTCCATATTTTAGTTACTTTTGTACGTAACAAACCAATCCATCACCAAGCCATGAAGATATTAAGAAGTTCTGTTTTCCGCGCCATCTGCGCGATTGTTACAGGCATACTGCTGATCAACAATCCCGACTCTACCGTCAGGGGCATCACCATAGCCATCGGCATAATGTTCCTGCTGTCAGGCGTCATTTCGTGCGCCACGTATCTCAATGCACGTAAAAACTCCCGCGGCTCCGAACTCTACGATGCCGACGGACGCCTCATCATGTCGGCCCGCCCGCCATTTCCATTGGTCGGCATAGGCAGCATACTGCTGGGACTCACTCTTGCAGTCATTCCTGACGTGTTCGTCACCACACTGATGTACGTACTCGGGGCTCTTATAATATTAGGTGCGATAAACCAGTTTATGGCCTTGCTCGGAGCAAAACGCATATTCCGCATACCATTGTGGTTCTGGATATGCCCGTCGGTAATACTCATAATCGGACTGTTCGTGCTGATAAAGCCCATGGAGACAGCCGCCCTGCCGATGCTGATAATAGGCTGGTGTCTGCTGTTTTACGGTGTCACCGAATGTATCAACTCGGTAAAAATATACAAAGAGACAAAGAAATACAGAGAAATAACACGCAGATAAAAACTTCCGGACGTATCAGACAGAATCGCCGGAAACGCGCCTGATACGTCCGGAAAAGTCATTTCACCAGGCTTTCGATATACTTACACAGTATGCTGATGCCTGTATGATTCTCGCCGCCCTGAGGTATTATCAGGTCGGCGTATTTTTTTGTAGGCTCGATAAACTGCTCGTGCATGGGTTTCAGAACTTTCAGATAGCGGTCTATCACCATCTCTACGGTACGCCCGCGCTCAATCACGTCACGCTGGATGTTACGTATCAGGCGTTCGTCCGAATCGGTGTCGACAAAAATCTTCAGGTCCATCATGTCGCGCAGTTTCTTGTTGAGCAGCGTCATTATGCCTTCGATGATAATTACCGGCCGCGGCTCTATGTGCAGAGTCTCCTTCAGCCGGTTACACTTCAGATACGAATACGTGGGCTGCTCTATGGCTCTGCCGTTCCTAAGCTCGGTCACATGCTTTACCAGCAGTTTCCAGTCAAAGGCGTCGGGATGGTCGAAGTTAATCGCGTGGCGTTCTTCTTCTGTCATGTCTGACGTATCGTTATAATACGAATCGAGCGGCACCACCACGACATAGTGTGGCGGCAGCGCCTCGGCTATTTTCCTTACGACGGTGGTCTTGCCTGACCCTGTACCGCCGGCTATACCTATTATCTTCATGCTTATGTATTTTTCCTAAAAATCACGATTACGGTTTTACCCCACAAGTCCTCCGACGGACAGGAACATCTTACGGTAATAATCGGCCTTCCACTCAACGGCACGCGGATACGCACGCGATGACGACGGCATGCGCCACAATTCAAGGCTGCGCCCGGCGAAAGATGCACGGCAACATTCGCCCACGGGCAAAGCGCCGACACCCACAACGGAGGCAAGCGTATCGGCAGACTTCTGCCCTGTGGCTACCACCGCACGGCACGACGGTATCCGCTCTAACAGAGCCGCAATGTCGGTGCGGCGCGTTATTTGAAGGAAATTGTCTGAGGCATTGTCTTTCAGCCGTACCACTTCTTCGGCCGTGTCGTAAAGGGCTATGCCCTGCTTGCGGCAGAATGATTCAATCTTATCCCTGTCAAAGCGTTTCTCTCCGCTCACCTCGAAAAAGCTCTTGTCGCCCGTGGCAATAAAGCCCCAGATGCGCCACATGTCGTTGGTCCAGTTGGGATAAAAGAAGTCCATGCTCCAGCGCTTCTTCTGAGGAGGAAAGCTGCCGAGCATCAGTATCCTTGCGTCTTCGGGCAGGAAAGGCTCCAGGGGGTGTTGTTCTGTTTTCATAAAGTCTGTATTTTTCACGCCTTACATCTGATGGCACCGTGCCGCAGGCCGGCACATCGCCGCTAAAAACAACCCGGAAAGCACCCCGCCGGAGGGTGCTTTCCGCTTGATATACATTATTTATTATATCAGGCTCACGCCTATTTACGCTCTTTCACAAGATAAACAACCACGGGCAGGTGGTCACTGTATCCGTCGAGCCATATTCCGCTCGCGTGCGTGCGCTTGGGAGTGCCCTTATACCGGCCCTCTGTGTTGAAGAGATAGTCGCGGCGTACTATCTGGTTTTTCCAGAATTTCAGAGTAGAAAAGTCTCTCTTACCCTTCTTGTCAACGAGGTTTGGCGTCATTACTATCTGGTCAAACAAGTTCCACGAGCCCTGATATGACAGTGTGCCCGTGCCCTGCTTTACAAGAATGTTATACCAGGGATTATACATGTCTCCGTCTTTTACGGCTTCAGGCTCCGGCTGTGCGCTCAGAATCTCTTTCATGCTCTTGTTTGTAGGGTCGTCGTTCATGTCGCCCATCACGAAAACCTTCATGTCAGGATTGACGTTGAGTAGCGAATCCTTGATGGCTTTTACCTGCCGTGCGGCACACTCTCTATATGAAGAGCCCGAAAAGCGGCTCGGCCAATGGCACACGATGACAGTCACCGGCTCGCCGGCCATCTCGCCGCCAACTGTAAGAAAACCGCGCGTCTTGAAGTCGCTCTTCATTGTTTCGTCAGGAATATATGGCAACAGGGCGGTGGATTTCACCGTAAACAGAGATGGATTGTAGAGCATTGCACAGTCTATGCCGCGCGTGTCTGGGCCTTCCACGTGTACATATTTATATCCACGCGCGCGCAAGGGCTCTTGTGCGGTAAGGTCATCAAGCACCTTTGAGTTTTCCACTTCAGACAATCCTATCACGGCACAGCCAACTTCCGGCAACACGTCTGTGCCCATGTCAGCCAGTGCGCGTGCCATGTTGCGCAGCTTATGTGTGTACTTCAGTCCGTTCCATCTGTAAGAGCCGTTAGGCAGAAACTCGCTGTCGTTCTTGCCGGCATCATGACATGTATCAAAAAGATTTTCCTGATTGTAGAAACCGACGGCATAAACCGCATACTTCTTTTGTGCTTGTCCGCCCGCCGCAACGAACAGCAGGGCCATGACAAATAACAAATAAAACTTATTCATTACTTAATCCGTATTTTTCAGCAAAGATAGTGCAAGTCGGGCGAAATGCAAAATAAAACGAATGAAAAGAGAATTAAAATTGAAGAAGAAGTTAGAGAAGAGAAGTTAAAGAAGTTAGAGAAGAGAAGTTAAAGAAGTAAGAGAAGAGAAGTTAAAGAAGTTAGAGAAGTTATCACTCGCTGCGCTCGTTAGAAGTTAAA
>CALNFG010000080.1 GCA_939792625.1 uncultured Prevotella sp. | reverse complement strand
GGGCATCGAATACGACCTTATCCCGTGGAGCGGGCAGCATCATATACCTGTCATGGCCTATACACCGCTGGGCGAAGGACGGTTGCGCAGTCACAGGATATTGACGGAGATAGCCCGCAGGCATAACGCCACTCCCACGCAAGTCATGCTGGCATGGGTGATGCGGGCTCAGAATGTCATCGCCATACCCAAGGCAGGCAGCATCGCCCATGTGGAGGAAAATGCCCGAAGCATTGATATTAATCTGACGGAAGAAGATTTGAGCGACATCGACAGCACATTTCCTGCTCCCACGCACAAGATTCATCTGGCAGGGTGGTAATCAGCAGTATGACCGCTGTCTTCAGAGAGCTGATAACGCAATGCTGACGAGAAAAGGAAACGTGAAGAACTTATCGGCAAATTGCAGTACGGCAACGCCGCGAACGGGGAATCATGACCGGCCCGGACTCATGCCGTGTATTTCCGGCGTGTGTGTCTGCGCCGTGGAGTCTCGTTGCAGGCTGTCATGATTTCCCGTTCTTACTTTGGATGTGTTTCAGTTAAAGAAATTCCACGACACGCCGAAACGGAATATTCGTCCGTTTACGGGGTAATGCGGCACGAGGAATCTGTCTCCGCTGCCGGCGTTGACATGACTCATCATTACAAAGAAGCGTGTACGCTTAAGGTGCATGTTTGCGTAGACGTTGACTATCGGATAGTTTCCTACCTCGACATTGGCTTCGCCGTTGTCCTGTACTGCAAACTGACCGAGGGCAGGGCTGTAGTCGGGAGCTGTGTAGCTTGTAAAGAAGCGCACGTCGCCTCCCAAATCAACGGTAAGCACGCGGGCCAGCTTGAAGTGGAAGTAAAGGTTGGAATATACGTTGAGTTGTGGCAGAGGCAGGGCGCTTTCATCCGTGGTCTTCTGGTAAGTCACAACGTTGTCCCAGTGCAACGGTCCCAATTTGAAGTCCTGCATAAGTTGCAGGGTAAGTACGCTGATGTTGCCTGAAGCCTGTCTTACTGCCACAGTGTTGCCTGCGCGACTGTAGTCTTCGGTCACAGTGTAGCTCTGTGCAAGATATGTATAGTTTTGCAGGTTGTCGTAGGCCACACGCAGCTTGGTGCGTGTGCGTCTCAGGTTAAGCACGCCTTCCAGACGCGAGCGCGTCTCCTTGCTGAGAGAGCTGTTGTCCCACCAGAAATGTTTTGAGTGGTAATGCCTGAAGTAGAAAGAGGGATTCACTCTGTGCATGAATGCTCTTGCGGCCAGTGTGACCGTGTCGCCGAGAAATCTGAAGTTGAGGTCAGCGTCGGCATCTATTCTCAGACTTCCGGCATCTTCGCCCAACAGCCATGTCTCGGCCGTTACCGTATAGTGCAGGGCGCGCCCCTGTGCTTTTACCAGCTGTGCGCCGATACTGAGATTATGCTCATTATATGAATTGCGCCCGCCGGTGGAGTCAGGCAGCGTAAAGTGGCGCAGGTCGGAAGTGACAAAGGCTCTCAGTCCGGCTTTTGCCCATTTGTTGAAACCCTCGAGCAATGCTATTGCGAAAGTGTTCTTGAGCGAGTAATGTGTGGTGCGGTCATATATCGAGTCGCCCGAGAAGCGCTCGCTAACGGGAAACGTGTCGGCATAATAATTCTCCGGCGTGTCGTATGCCTGATATATTCGCGTGTAGTTGTCAAACTTCATGGTGTGGATGAAGCTTGTTACGGGTACATATTCGTCTTTCAGCCATGAGGTGTCGGCCGCTGCAGCAGCCAGACTGTCGTTTGTGGCAGCGTTGAGACTGTCGGCCATTGCCTTGTCTACCGATATCCTGCCTTGTGAGTTTCCGCCCTTTGCCTGCCTGGGCTCGTTGCCGGCTATTGCGGCTCCGTCAGGGCGTCCGGCAAAGGTCTTTTTCTGGTTGAAGGCTTCTTCGTCGAAGTCGCGCCCTTCTTCCTCCGCTTTTTTCCTTGCTTCCTCGCGTGCTTTCTTTTCGGCGTTCTCCTTTTGTGAAGCCAAGGCAAAACGTTTGGCTTCAATTTCCTCTGGTGTCATTTTCACTTTACGGCTGAAGCCTACGTTGTATCTGTGTGACAGGAATAGGTGCAGATTGTCGTTTCTGTTCCAGTTCTGTTGCAGCACGGTAGGTATTTCGTTGTCGCGGAAGTTGTCGCTGAAGGTTTCGGGGTGGGTTATATACTGGTCATCGGTGATACCACCGTTTTCTGTTACCTTCTGGTGATTGGTTGACAGCAGCAGATGAGCATTGTATCTGTCGCCCATGTATGACGCATACATGGTATAATTGAAGTGGGCCGTGCTTTGATTCTGGAAGTATCCTCGACCGTAGATGTAGTCAAACTTGAATCCCGCACCGATGCGCTTTCCCGCATTTACTCCGAACAGAGCCTTGAAGTGGTCTTCGCCGTTGGTGCGGTTGCCGCACGTGTTGTATGATATGTTGGTGATTGGCGACAAGGTGTTGGTAAAAGCGAAGCGGCTCACGGGGGTTATGAAGTAGTCGTAGGGCCGTGTGAAGATAAACTGGCCGTCGTCTCCGTCGCCGGTCCTGTCGGCAAAGATGCGGCTCAGACGCGGTGAGCCGATGTTGCCAAGTGTAGAGTATTCGCCGTGGATGCCTGTGTCGAAAATCGAGTTCATGTACATGTGCGGCATTGTGTCGGGCAGGGTTTCGGTACGGTCGCCGAAGCGTTCGTCGATGTTCCACACCTTCAGTCCGCGAGGTATTTCCTTGTTCTTGGAACTCAGCGAGTCACGGCTTGATTGCCGGTCAGAGCCGGTTGTCATCTGGCCTGTGTCTGTAAGCTGGTTATAACCCTGTGCCGCGGCATTTAGGGCCGTTAACAGGAGCATGGCGACTACAAATGCGCGTGACAGTCTCATTTGGCGAAGCGTAATACACATTCAACAATTTTTACCGCCATGGCGGCCAGCACTATGATGGTGCCCGTGCGTGAGTTGCCGTAAAGATAAACGGCCACGCCGACTAACGCTCCGGCCATGAACACCAGGTTTAGGATGTTGCGCAGGGGCAGGCGCGGGTCTTCGTTTATAGGTCTGCGGCGGCGCGGGCGTATGTTGGCGCCTGTCGGTTCTGTGTCCGGTCTGTATTCCGGTGTCGGATGGTCTTGCTGAGTTTGCTGGGTAGTCATTTCCTTAAAAATCGAAACACAAAAATATGCTGTAATTTACAGTTTGAATAATTCCGGAACAGACGTTGGCGACCGCTCCGGGCCGGTCTTGCCGGATTAAGATTGTGCAAAGTTAATAAATTAAACCTGACAGGCATAACAAAAAGCAATATTTAACACGTCTGGCATTTATTGCCTGTGGCTCGGCCATACTCAACTTCACACACGACATGACGCCTTGCGCCGGAAATAATACCCTGTGAGGCAGATGTCTGTGAAACAGGCAACGGAGCGTGAACGGACCTTGATTTTTGATATTTCTGTAAAATGGTGATAATCAGAATATTATCGTTAGGCTTGCTAAAGACGGTCTTTAAGCCTGCCAAAGGTAATCTTTGACAGGCTTAAAGGTTATCTCCGGCGGGCTTAAAGATAACCTTCGGCAACTCCAATGACGTGTTTTTGATACTTTAAACGGTCCCAATTTATGCACATAACATTACGACAAAGAAGTAAACAGCTTACATACAAGCATTTAACTCTGCACACTAAAAATAGAGATATTTACACACAAAAATTCTGAAATACAGAATGCTCCCATTATGCCAGCAGGCACAACTGTCATGACGCCGACATTATGATGTGCATAAAATTAGTTAAAAAAGCATGAAGACAACCATCAAAACAACACGTCGGCTGAGCTGTCTCGACAAAAAACGTTATCTTTGCAAATGTTGCAACCGGAAGAGATTGAAAACATTTCCACTCATGCCGGGCGGCAATAAAAAAACGGTGGTGCAGAAATGTGCCCATGGCAAACAACAACAATAACGTGACAAAAACGATGACAAAAACAAAAACAGCCTTGCTCTCCATGCTTCTATTGCTTACCGGTACAGACATCATGGCACAATCCGGACAATATGATGATGAAGAAGAAGAAAATACTTACACGGAAGAGACTTATGATGAGATGCTGTCATCTACGGCACAGATTATGTTCGTCGACAGCATGGTAACCGACTCTGCCGGATTCATTTACAGAATACCTCTGGGACACGAATCGGGAACTGTCATGACAAGCGATGACTTCCGGAAAACATCGGGCAATCCCTCTGCATACGCACATGTCAACGGCCTCGGCAACAAAGTTATATTCTCAAAAAAAGACAGCAACGGACATTTTGCCCTGTATACAGCTGACAGACTTGGAGGAAAATGGACAGACGCGAGGCGTATCGCTGATTTCGACGGAATGTTTGAAGACATCAACTGCCCGTACATGATGGCCGACGGCACTACTCTTTATTTTGCCGCCCGCGGCGAAGAAAGAGGTCTTGGCGGATATGACATCTACGTGACACGCTACGACATCGGGTCAGACAGATTTTATACTCCTGAGAACATCGGCCTGCCTTACAACTCGCAGGACGATGATTATTATTGCATAACCGACGACTACAACCATTTAGGCTGGCTCGTAACAAACAGGCGGCAACCTGCCGGAAGTGTGTGTATATACACAATGGTGCCACCGCAGGGCCGGAGCGTGTACGATGAAAACATTGTCGGAGAAGAGTTGCTGAGAAATCTTGCCGACCTGACAAGCATCAGTGACACATGGACAGACAGCAAAGAGCTTGACAATGCACGCCGGAGACTGGCCAAACTGACGGCACGCAACCCGGGAACAAATAAAGGACGTATGTCTTTCATCGTCAACGACAATACGGTGTACACGTCGATGACGGACTTCAAATCGCATACCAACAGAGTACGCTACGAAAAGCTGAAGAACATGAAAAAAACAGTAGAAGACATGTCACAAAAGCTGGAAAACATGCGCAAAGCTTACACCGAAGCCAACTCTGCCGGAAAAAAGCGTCTGGCACCGGCAATCTATGAAACGGAACACAAAGTCGGACAGCTGGAAGAATACATTCATACACTGGAAAAAGAAATCCGGAACACCGAAAACATGCTTGGGGAATAATAAGACAAGACATGTAAATCTTCTTCGGGCAGACATTTCATAAAAATTCCATCAATCAATTTTGCTATCATGGAAAAAAGATATTTCGCAGAATCAGAACTCATAATAAATCCGGACGGCAGCGTATTCCACTTGCACGTCCGCCCGGAACAATTGGCCGATAAAGTCATACTCGTAGGCGACCCGGGGCGTGTCAGCCTCGTGGCATCTCACTTCGACACCAAAGAGTTTGAGGTTGAAAGCCGTGAATTTCATACCATCACAGGCATATACCACGGCAAACGTATCACAGTGACATCAACGGGAATCGGCTGTGACAACATAGACATCGTTATGAACGAGATGGACGCTCTCGCCAACATAAACTTCGACACACGTACAGAAAAAGAAAACCTGCGCAGGCTCGATATAGTGCGCATAGGCACATGCGGAGGTCTGCAGCCGTACACTCCGGAAGGAACATTCATCTGTTCAATAAAGTCAGTCGGGTTTGACGGACTTCTGAACTTTTACGAAGGCCGCAACGCCGTTTGCGACCTTCCCTTGGAACGTGCCCTGCTCAATCATCTCGGCTGGACCGGCAACATGTGCGCGCCTGCACCATACGTAATAGATGCTGACAGCGAACTGGCCGACCGTATAGCCGGCACCGACATGGTAAGAGGCATAACCGTAGCCTGCGGAGGATTCTTCGGTCCCCAGGGACGCCGTCTGAGAGTGCCGCTGGCCGACCCGAGACAAAACGAGAAGATTGAAAGCTTTGAATACAAAGGGATGAAAATCACCAATTTTGAGATGGAAAGTTCTGCACTTGCAGGTCTGTCACGGCTTATGGGGCACAGAGCCGTGACATGCTGTATGGTGATAGCCAACCGCGTGACACGCAAAAGCGACACAGGATATAAAAGCCATATAGACGATCTCATAAAATTAGTGCTGGACAGAATCTGACAACTGACTTCGGCCATATTATTTGAAGAGAAATAAAGAAATGAAATTACACCTTATTATATTATATTTTCTCATCATGCCGCTGCAGACGGTCTTGGCTCAATACGACTTTCTGCGACCAGTGAAAGATTCAATCCCCGACGGATACGATTTTTGGATATATACGCCGCAAGACTATTACTACTCGCTCGAGAACACACCGGTGATAATATTCCTTCACGGACAAAGTCTGTGCGGACGCAACCTTGAACGTGTGCGCCGCTACGGACCGCTTGACGCCATCGTGAAGGGACGCCAGATAGAGGCCCTCGTAATAGTGCCACAAAATCCCGGCGGAGCATGGAATCCGGATAAAATCAACGATGTGCTGGAATGGACAAAGAAACATTATGCCATGGACTCGACGCGGGTGTACGTCATCGGCATGAGCCTGGGCGGATACGGCACTCTCGACTTTGCCGGTACTTACCCCGATAAAGTAGCGGCGGCAATGGCTCTGTGTGGCGGTTGCTCGCTCAAAGATGTCAGCGGACTGGGCAAAGTCCCGTTATGGATTATGCACGGCACAGCCGACCGTGCCGTGCCGATAAGCCAGTCAAAAACGGTAGTCGGACAACTGCAAAAAACATCCAACGACAAACGGTTGCGTTACGACTGGCTGAAAGGAGCCTCACACGGAGCGCTGGCACGCATATTATACATGACAAAGACATACGAATGGCTGTTCGTACATTCACTGCTCGATAAAGACAGACCGGTCAACACAGACGTAGACATTGAAAAAAACGATTTGTCAAAAGCTTATAATGACATGATATCAGGAGCCCCCGACCCTGAGGTTGTATATGACAAGACCATATACTGAGCATGTCCGACCAACAAAACAGACGGGCAAAAACGGCTTTTTTGCTTAAAGCACGCTTTTGCCCGTCATTACGTCTCTTATATAAGAACAAGCTTTAACGATGTTCCGGAACAATGGCGAAATACCACAGGTCTTCGTCTGTGTTGTTTTCCATATAGTGCGAGTGTCCTTCCGGACAATAATGCACCTGTCCCTGTCCTACGGTCTCCACATTATCATCATAATGAAACGTTGCCGTACCGCTTATTATGTAAACAATCTCGCTGTTACCTTCATGTTTATGCAGACCGCTCGAAGCCCCCGGACGAAGACAGCTTTTCATTATCTTACATTTACCGTCGTTATAATTGCGTGTAAGCAGTTCGCCGTGCCCGCCTTTGAATCCTATGACACGCTCTTCAGAAATATTGTCAAAATCAATCACCATAAAACATTCTCCTATTCTTTGTCAAACAATGTGTCGATTTCCGCAATTTCATCCTCGTCAAACCACTTTGAGAGTTTGGCTTTTGCCTTTTCCTTGATATCCTCGGAAACGTTGCCCCACACTTTATTGAGAACATACACAAGCACCGCCAAGTCATCACCCAGACCGGCTATCGGTATTGCATCAGGAATAACATCTAGCGGACTTATCAGATAGCCCAACGCTCCTATGATTATAGCTTTGTCCTTTACGGAAATCTTGTCACTCTGAAGTGTGTAATACAAGACAAATGCCGCATACACCAACTTTGCTCCGGCTCGCTTGGCAATTCTCGATATTTTCTCAATAAAGTCACCATTTGTGAATTTATTGGAATATGACATAAAATCGGGTAAGTTCATATTCGTGTTTTCTTATAGTTCTTTTTTATTAAATCGCTACAAAAGTAGTAATTATTTTCATTTTATCCAAATTTATTTCGTTTTTCGCCCAACTTGTTATACCTTTGGAAAAATTTTTACGACAGACAACAATGAAAACAAGAACAAATATGGATTGGGAACAGACTATAACCGACAAGATAGACAGGAACAGAAACGCCAAAGGATTTCCTGTCGCCGAAGACTTCGGAACAACTGACGATGACGTGAAAGATTACATCTATGACAAGCAACGCATACTCGACCGTGAAGAAGAACGGGAAAAGAGCCTCACCATACCAGGCATAATACTTGTAATGCCGGTAATAATAATATCCGGATTCGGCGAAGGCGTTAATCTGCTGCTCCTCGGCGTAGTTCTCGGAGTAATACTGATGTTGCTCTACTTCGTTCTGATGAAATCCTTAGACAAAAACAAACTGAAAAAGATATACGACTCAGACATCGAGGATTACATAGCGGCTGTAACCAAGTATAAAGAAGAATGACACAAGCTTATCAGACTTCCGGACTGATGTCTTTAAGCAAAATCTCACGCTGACGGTCAAGATACGACGAACGCTCCTTTATGGCTTGCCGCCAGAAATCTGAATCAATCATGTGTACATCGAAATCAATAGTCCAATGTCCCTGAGATTCAAGACGGTCTATCAGCAAACCAAGACTCAGACGTGATGTTGGCTCAGCCGGCAGATAAAAGCTTTCCTCACCTTTCTCGTCGCTTGTAACTTCAATGATTACATGCACTTTTGTCAGCTCATAAAGCAAATCATTGACCACACGCACAGGTATACCAGTTTTAAGTTTCAGGGATAATGCCGAATACGGCTTACCTCCCTCCTCAAACCGTCGGCATACAAGTCCAGCCAGAATAGCACTTAACATGAGACGGTAGCGATGGCTGATATCTTCTGTCTGGGCACGAAAAGCATAATCTTCAAGATTCTGGCTCGCATAACAAAGCTCTGCGCCGAACAGACATATAGTCCATGAAATCTGCACCCAAAGCATAAACAACGGCAAAGCGGCAAACGAGCCGTATATGGCATTATAACTGCTCACCCATATCTGTGAATGAATGTACACCAGCTGAAGTCCCTGCATGGCGACACCTGCCAGGATGCCCGGCACTATTGCACAACTGAACCTGACTTTTGTATTTGGCATGAAAACATACAGCGCCACAAATACTGCCGACATAAATATATATGGCATCAATGCAATGAAAAACCGCATCATCGGGGCGAGCAACACATATCCTTCAATGCTGTCAGATACAGTAGCTACGAAAATGGATATACCAGAAGTTATGACTATGATAATCGGCATAAGAAGAAACATCGCCATATAGTCGGTTATGGTACGGAACAGACTGCGAGGTTTCTTCACCTGCCAAATGTAGTTAAATGTCTGCTCTATGTTATTTATAAGCATGATGACCGTCCATAACATAAAAATAAGACCTATACCAAGAAAAACACCACTCTTGGTGTGGACAAGATAAGAATTGACAAATCCGATTATTGTCTCAGCGACCTGCGGCTGACTGGCCAACGCTTCACGAAACCAATTCTCTATATACTTATTATACCCGAATCCTCGGGCTATTGCAAAAACAACAGCCATTATCGGCACAATGGCAAGAAGCGTGGAATATGTTAATGCCGATGCCGAATCCACCATACGCTTTGTCGTGGCACGCTCGATGGCAAGCAGAAGCTTCTTCAACACGCTATAAAAAAAATACAACCACCGTGGCACGTCCTTACTCTTGACATGCCAAATGCCCACTTTCAGAAAGTCAACAATCTGTTGTATTTGTTTTTTCATAGAACAGTCTTTAAGAACATTACGAAATTACCGGATTTAATGTATCCGCAGACATAAAATAAGAGTGCATCATAATATTATAATCCACCAATTTAAAAAAAGAACACAGTGTCCCTGTAAGCCGGGTTCTGTCCCACTGATGCCGTCTGGCAACAACGGTGTCTGCCATTTATCTACGCCGCGAATCACTCCGCGGCTCTAGCGTTCTACCCTCCATCGTTATGAAAATCGGACGGACAATCCTCAGACGATGGTTTACATGAACTTGCAGCCTCCAGATAGCACAGCCTGCCAATCACTTGACAGCTGGTAGTCTCTTACACCACCTTCTCACCCTTACCTGTATTTACACAGGCGGTTATTTTCTTCTGCTTCATCCTACCGTCACCGATAGCTTCCATTTTCAGAAGTGGAGCGTCCTATGCTGCCCGGACTTTCCTC
>CALNFG010000079.1 GCA_939792625.1 uncultured Prevotella sp. | reverse complement strand
CTGATTTTCAGACTATTGTCCGTTAACTACGGACGGTCGGCAGACCGTCTGACTCCCGTTAACCCTTATTAACTTCATTTTGACACATCCTCCGGACAGATATGCGACTACAGCTGAATAGTTACTCATAAGAAAATAACGTATGATCTGTATTTAGTTATTCTTTGTTGATTCTGACATTGTTAGATTTTTTATCTACGAATTTCAGAATTTTGCATAAAATGCTCATATAAACCATTAATTACCAGATAAATGATTTGCAGTGACAAGAAAAAAACGTAATTTTGCGAGCTGGTAATTATTGTGTTAAAGTAAAAAGAGGTCTTCATTCACTGTTGGATACGACTTAGTGGATGCGCCTTGTGAAAAAAGTTTATGCGTTTCTGGTGCTGTAAAATATGATTTCTGTAGAAAAACTAAAAGTGGAATTTGGTGTTAAGCCGTTGTTTAGCGATGTGAGTTTCGTTATCAACGACCGTGACCGTATCGCCCTTGTAGGTAAAAACGGAGCAGGAAAGTCCACCATGCTCAAAATATTGTGCGGTATGCAGAAACCAACAGACGGTACGGTAAGTGTGCCTGTCGACACGACTATCGGGTATCTGCCGCAGGTTATGATACTTACTGATGATACGACTGTGCGTGAAGAGGCACGCAAGGCTTTTGCCGGCAACACCGAATTGAAAGCCCGTATTGATCGGATGAACGCAGAACTGACAGAGCGTACAGATTACGACAGCCCTGAATACATGGCTCTTGTGGAACGTTTTACCCGTGAGCATGAGCGCTACATGATGATGGGGGCAGAAGGTTATGAGGCAGACATTGAACGTACACTTATGGGATTGGGGTTTACCCGTAGGGATTTTGACCGGCCCACAAGTGAGTTCAGCGGCGGCTGGCGTATGCGTATAGAGCTTGCAAAGATATTGCTCGAACGTCCGGACGTATTATTGCTCGACGAGCCTACCAATCATCTTGACATCGAGAGCATACAGTGGCTGGAGCAATTTCTTGCCACAAGTGCCAAAGCCGTCGTGCTTGTGAGCCATGACCGTGCGTTCATTAACAACGTGACAAACCGTACGCTTGAGATAAGCTGTGGCAAGGTGATAGATTACAGGGTGAAATATGACGAGTATGTCAAGTTGCGTGCCGAGCGCAGGGAACAGCAGTTACGTGCCTATGAAAATCAACAAAAAGAGATAGCCGAGATTAAAGATTTCATAGAACGTTTCCGTTATAAGGCGACAAAAGCCGTTCAGGTACAAAGCCGTATAAAACAACTTGAGAAGATTGTCCCGATAGAGGTTGATGATGTTGACAATTCTGCCATGCATCTTAAATTCCCGCCATGTCTGCGCAGCGGTGATTATCCGGTAATATGCGACGATGTGCGTAAAGATTACGGTGAACATACTGTGTTCAGCGATGTCACATTTACGATAAAGCGTGGTGAGAAAGTTGCGTTTGTCGGTAAAAACGGTGAAGGCAAGTCTACACTTGTGAAATGTATAATGGGTGAAATTCCTTTTACGGGTTCTTTGAAAATAGGCCATAATGTACAGATCGGATATTTTGCCCAAAATCAGGCGCAGCTGCTTGATGAGAATCTTACGGTGTTTCAGACCATTGACAATGTGGCCAAGGGTGAAATCCGTTTAAGAATCAATGATATTCTTGGCGCTTTTATGTTTGGCGGAGAAGCATCGGAGAAAAAAGTAAAAGTTCTCAGCGGGGGTGAACGCAGCCGTCTTGCCATGATCCGTCTGTTGCTTGAGCCTGTAAATCTGCTGATACTTGACGAGCCTACCAATCATCTGGACATGCCGTCAAAAGATGTTCTTAAAGAAGCAATACTGGCATTTGACGGTACTGCCATCATCGTAAGCCATGACCGTGAGTTTCTTGACGGACTTGTCACTAAAGTATATGAGTTTGGCGGCGGCAAGGTGAGAGAACATCTTGGAGGTATATATGATTTCCTGCACAGCCGCAACATAGAATCGCTTGATGCGCTCGGCAGACATGACAGCGCTCCGGCACTGCAGACTAATCGGACCGTCAGACCGCAGACAGAAGTTGCAGAGCATACGCCGCAGGAAAAGCCCACCGGTGCATCCGAGTATCTTGAGCGTAAGGAATGGCAGAAGAAACTTCGTAAGGCCGAGAATGCCGTAAAACAGGCTGAAGCCGGCATAGATGCTCTTGAACGGCGTATAAAGGAACTTGATGAAAAGCTGATGCAGCCTGAGTATGCCAGCGACATGACCATTGTTAATGAATACACCGATTTGCAAAAACGTCTTGAAGAAGAAGTTGACCGCTGGGAAAGGCTGTCAGAAGAGCTTGAGACAATGAATAAAGAATGACTTGCTGACAGCCACGGACTCTTCTTGTCTGTGTATGTGGCATGAAAAATATGATTTATACACAACCCTTAAAAAACATATAAATGAAAGTAAAACACATTATTCCGATTGTACTGTTCGCTTCAGCTCCAATGGTTGTAAGCGCACAGACTCAGCTAAAGTCGGGCATTGACCTGACAAACCTTGATAACAGTGTCAGGCCGGCTGATGATTTTTACCAGTACGCTTGTGGCGGATGGATGAAGAAGAATCCTCTTCCTGCAGCTTATTCACGTTTTGGAAGTTTTGACCAGCTTGGTCAGGACAACAACAAGCGTATCAACAACATTCTGACCGATTTGTTGAAAAACACTTATTCCGCAGGCTCTACAGAGCAGAAGCTCAGCGATTTTTACAAGCTTGCCATGGATTCGGTACGCCGTAACAAAGAAGGCGTGCAGCCGGTCATGCCCCTTATCAACGAGATAGAGGCTGCCAAGACCACAGATGACTTGCGCACGTTTCAGCTTAAATATGCTATCTTCGGCTATGGTGTGCCGATGGGCATAGGCTTCGGTGCCGACGAGAAGAACGCCAAGATGAATATTCTGAACGTTTATCAGGGCGGACTTGTGCTGGGACAGAAAGAATATTATCTTGACAATGATTCTGCCACAACCGCCATACGTGATGCTTATAAGAAGCACATCGTGCGTATGTTCAAGTTGTTCGGATTCTCTGAAGCCGATGCGCAGAAGAAGATGGACAACATCTTGAAGGTAGAGACAGCTCTTGCAAAAGTGTCAAGATCAAGAACCGAACTGCGTGACGTTGAGGCGAACTATAACAAAATGACTCTGGAACAGTTTGAGAGCAACTATCCTCACGTAAACCTTACAAAGATGCTCAATGCAGAAGGTGTAAAGACAGAATATTTCAAGGAGATGGTTGTCGGTCAGCCTGATTTCGTAAAGGGTGCTGACGCAGTATTGGCATCAGTTACAGCCGACGAACTGCGTGCCTATATAGAGTGGGACGTCATTCTGTCTGCTTCAAGTTATCTGAGCGATGACATCGTTGAGGCCAATTTCGACTTCTTCGGACGCACACTGTCAGGACGCAAGGAGAATCATCCGCGCTGGAAGCGCGCCACAAGTCAGGTGGAAGGCCAGATGGGTGAAGCTCTTGGAAAGATGTATGTTGAGCGTTACTTCCCTGCATCGTCAAAAGAGCGTATGCAGACACTTGTCAAGAACTTGCAGATTTCTCTGGCCGAGCGAATCAAGGCTCAGGATTGGATGAGTGAGGCAACAAAACAGGCCGCTCTTGACAAACTCAATTCATTCTACGTAAAGATTGGCTATCCCGACAAGTGGAAAGACATGTCAGGACTTACCATCGATCCAAAGCTTTCTTATTATGAAAACGTACAGAACTGCCGCAAGTTCTGGAATAAGTGGGATATTGACTATCGTGCAGGCAAGCCTGTTGACCGCGATGAATGGTTTATGACTCCGCAGACGGTCAACGCTTATTACAATCCTACAACAAATGAGATTTGCTTCCCGGCAGGAATTCTTCAGGTGCCATTCTTTGACCCGACAGCCGATGATGCGTTCAACTATGGTGCCATCGGTGTGGTAATCGGCCATGAGATGACCCACGGATTTGACGATCAGGGCCGTCATTACGACAAGAACGGAAACATGACAGACTGGTGGACGGCAAGCGATGCGGAGAATTTCAATACACGTGCCGAGAAATATGCCGAATTCTTCTCTGCCATCAAGGTTTTGCCTGACCTTAACGCCAACGGCAAACTGACTCTTGGTGAGAATCTGGCTGATCACGGAGGTCTTGAGGTTGCTTTCAACGCATTCAAGAACGCCACAAAGGACGCTCCTCTCAAGACCATCGACGGTCTTACTCCCGAGCAGCGCTTCTTCCTTGCATACGCAGGTGTCTGGGCTGCAAACATCACAGAAGAGGAAATACGCAATCTCACCAAGATGGATCCTCACTCGCTCGGCAAGTGGCGTGTGAACGGAGCCCTGCCTCATATCGACGCATGGTATGACGCATACGGAGTGAAACCCGGTGACAAGCTGTTCATACCGAAAGATGAACGCCTCAAATTGTGGTAATCCACAGTGTTGCGGTTAGTATGTAATAAATTGTGATTTTATTCTTTGTAAGCCCTCTGCATGATATGTAGGGGGCTTATATTATATGTTCGCTTTTGAAGCTTATAATCATTTAGTTTTACGAAACGATTTCTTACGGAATGAAAGGTTAGCTTTTGCCTGACGAAAGGCATGCTTTTACGGGACGAAAGGTTAGCTTTTGCAAGGTGAAAGGTTAGCTTTTGCAAAATTGTCCGGCAGTGCTGAAAATCCGTGATAAATCCTTATTCTTTTACTTGTGTGCATGTCACAAGTCCGTGAAAAGGATATCTGCATGTGAAATATTTGTGCAAATCTTCTCTGCCGCTGCTCTTTTCTCACGGAAAAGCTTTATCTTTGCGCATATATATGAAAGGAGACACATACAGATGCCACTGAGAATACCAGACAGGTTGCCTGCCATAGACGCGCTGAAGCGCGAGAATATCTTCGTGATGGATACGTCGAGAGCGCATGCGCAGGACATCAGGCCATTGAGCATAGTGGTGCTTAACCTAATGCCGCTGAAGATTACCACTGAAACAGACCTCATACGGGTGTTGTCTAACACACCGCTGCAGATGGACATCACGTTCATGAAGCTGAAAAGCCATACGCCGAAGAACACTCCGATAGAACACATGATGATGTTCTACAAAGACTTTGACGAACTGCGTGAGCGTAAGTTTGACGGCATGATAATAACGGGTGCGCCCGTGGAGCTGCTCGAATATAAGGATGTAAACTATTGGGACGAGGTAACACGCATCTTCATGTGGGCCAGAAGCCATGTTACGAGTACGCTGTATATCTGCTGGGCGGCCCAGGCCGGTCTTTACTGTCATTACGGAATACCCAAATACACCCTTGACAAGAAAATGTTCGGTGTGTTCAGACAGTACGTCACAGATCCGCTGCTGCCGATATTCCGCGGTTTCGACGATTACTTCTATATGCCCCACAGCCGGCATACCGAGATAAGGCGCGAAGATGTTGCGGCATGTGACGGTCTGTCGATTGTTGCCGAATCGCCCGAAAGCGGAGTAAGCATTGTGATGGCCCGTGGCGGCAGAGAGTTTTTCATAACAGGTCATCTTGAATATGCCGCCGATACGCTCGACAAGGAATACCGCCGCGATGCCGGAAAGCGCGACGATGTGGACATGCCCGTAAATTATTACAAGAATAACAATCCGGACAACGGTCCGGTTGTAAGATGGCGGGCTCATGCCAACCTGTTCTTCAACAACTGGATAAATTATTATGTCTACCAGGAGACACCTTACGATATAACGAAGATTGAATGATTGGCCACGTGATGTGGATATGCCGGCCGCGGCCGGTCATGTACAAGTGAAATGACGAAAGATGAGCATACCTTTGGAACTTCTGGCTCCGGCCAGGAATCTTGAATGTGGCATAGCGGCAATAGAACATGGTGCCGATGCCGTGTACATAGGTGCCGAGCGTTTCGGAGCCCGTGCCGCCGCCGGAAACTCAGTTGACGACATTGCCGAACTGTGTCGGTTTGCCCATGTCTATGAGGCAAAGGTGTATGTCACGGTGAACACCATTATATATGATGACGAACTGAACGGCACACAGGAGCTGATAAACCGGCTGCACAGTGCAGGTGTTGATGCCATACTCGTGCAGGACATGGGCATTCTCAGTATGAATCTGCCCGGCATCGCCCTTCACGCAAGCACTCAGACTGACAACCGTACCGTGGAAAAGGTGGCGTGGCTTGCGTCACACGGTTTCGGCAGAGTTGTGCTGGCACGCGAACTTTCGCTTGACGAGATAGTCGCCATTCACCGTGCCGTGCCCGGTATTGAGCTTGAGGCTTTTGTCCACGGGGCGCTGTGTGTAAGTTATTCGGGACAGTGTTATGCCTCACAGTATTGTTTCGGCCGCAGTGCCAATCGCGGAGAATGTGCCCAGTTCTGCCGGTTGAAATTCAATCTTGAAGACGCCGACGGACGTGTCATCGAGCGCGGACGGCATTTGTTGTCGCTGAAAGACATGTGTCGCATAGACAATCTTGAACAAATGGCAGACGCGGGGGTAACCTCGTTCAAGATAGAGGGACGCCTGAAAGACGTCACGTATGTGAAAAACGTCACAGCGGCATACAGCCTCAGACTCAACGAGATCATCAGTCGCAGCAATGGCCGGTACAGACGTGCGTCGTTAGGCAGATGCCGTTATTCGTTCACACCGTGCCTTGAAAAGACATTCAATCGCGGTTTTACAGATTATTTCATCAACGGGCACAGGGGCAAAATGGCTTCTCCCGACACGCCCAAAGCCACGGGGGAACACGTCGGTCTTGTCAAGGAGATACGGGGCGGCTCGTTCACGGTGGCCGGAACAGCGTCGTTTGCCAACGGTGACGGCCTCTGTTTCATGGACGACAACCGTAATCTTGTCGGTTTCAGAGTAAACCGGGTTGACGGGAACAGGATTTTCCCGTTCAAGATGCCGTCTGAACTGAAGCGCGGCACGGAGCTGTACCGTAATGGCGACCGGGCTTTTGAGAAGCTGCTCTCGCACAAAAGCGCCGAGCGTAAGATTCCTGTTGTGATGCGTCTTGAAGCTGTCGCCGGCGGATTCAGGCTTGAGGCATCTGTCAGCGGAGCGGCCGTGGCATCGGTTACGGCCGAGGCCGAAATTCAGGAAGCGGTCAGGCCGCAGCGCGAAAACATAGAGAAGCAGCTGGCAAAGTTGGGCAACACTCCGTTTGAATGTACCGGAGTGGAATTGCGCCCGTCGGACTTCAATTTCTTCATACCGTCAAGCCGGCTCGCCGACATGCGCCGCAAAGTTACGGAACAGCTTGCCGGCGAGCTGTCGGCAAGCCACGGCAACAACGGCTGTACGCCTGTTTCACGGTATTGCCGGCAGGTATGCGGCATGCCGCAGGATGAGCATGCCGCTGGCTCATGGCTGCTTAACGTATCCAATCATCTTGCAAGACATTTATACGAAGATGAAGGCATGACGGCTGTCGACGATGCATTTGAGCTGAGACAGCCGGACGAGCTTCTGCTCATGCAGTGCCGCTATTGCCTGAGATACGCGCTGGGTCATTGTGTAAAGCGTGGCGGCAGCCGTCCGTCATGGCACGAGCCCCTGTTCCTGTGTCTGCCTGACGGCCGTCGTTTCAGGTTACAGTTTGACTGCGTAAAATGCGGAATGAACGTATATGCCGTAAAGTGACATGATGACGAAACATTTACATACATGCAGAATGTCAGCCGCATTATTAATCATCATGATGGCTGCAGTCATGGTTTCGGCCTGCCGCCATAAGGCGGAAGCTCCGGATAAGGACATTGTGTACACACAAGAGCAGATAGACTCGATAAATTTTGCTGCGACTCATCATTACTCGCTGAATTATAATTTTGTCGTAAAGGCAGACTCGATGCAGATTGTCAAGCAGCAGCCTGAAGAGGTAATTAACCGCATGAACACCGACACGCTGGCCGTGTACAGGCACGACCATATCGCCGTGGCTGAAATCAGGATTATACCTGCCGACTCTATTGACTCTGTATGGGTGCAGGTGGCGAGAGACCAGGCCACGTTCGGCTGGACACGCGAGTCGTCCATGCTTGCCGCTGTTGTGCCCAACGACCCCATATCACAGTTTATTTCCACATTTTCCGACACCCACCTGCTGATATTCCTCATAGTCATCAGTGTCATATCGGTGGCATATCTCATGCGGACGATATTCCGCCGCAATGCCAAGATTGTGCATTTCAACGATATCAACTCTTTTTATCCTACGCTGCTCGCCCTGATAGTGGCGTCGAGTGCCACTTTTTATTCGAGCATACAGACGTTCGCGCCCGACACGTGGCAGCATTTTTATTTTCATCCCACGCTCAATCCTTTTGATGTTCCGCCGATTCTCGGCGTGTTCCTTGTGTCGGTGTGGGCCATGCTCATAGTCGGACTGGCCGTTGTCGATGTTGTGCGCAACGTTCTTCCCACGGGTGAGGCCATGCTCTACCTGTGCGGTCTGGCCGGAGTCTGTGCCATTAATTATATCGTGTTCAGCATAGCCACGCTTTATTATGTGGGTTATGTCATGTTTGCCGCCTATCTTTATTTTGCGCTACGTATGTATTTCTCGCGTTTCAGTTACTCTTATGTCTGCGGCAACTGCGGTGCGCGCATGAAGCGGAAAGGGCGCTGCCCGGTGTGCGGGACTGTTAACGAGTGAGAAAATCCACATAAATGATGATTGCAGGCTACGGCATTTATAGCTACCTTTGCACGCTGTAAACAAAAAGATTATGACCAATAAGATATTTGCCGCTGCCGTATGTCTGGCGTTTTCCACAGCAACAGGTGTTTATGCCGGCTCCGGTGACAGGCATGCCGTAAAGCCGCATGACAGCAATCTGCCTGCGGACGGTTATGCTTCAGACAATCTCGGACTGGCCGACACGTCCCGCGTGTTCGACCTGGACGAAGTAGTGATAGTATCACAACCTAAAGAGGTACTGCGCCTGCGCCGTCAGCCGCTCAGCTCGTCGGTGCTTTCAGGGCGCGACCTTTACAACATCGGTGTACGCGATCTTACCGATCTCAGTGCTTATGTTCCGTCGTTTGTCATGCCGTCTTACGGCTCGCGTCTGACGTCGTCTGTTTATGTGCGCGGCATAGGCTCGCGAGTCAACAATCCCGCCGTCGGCATATATATTGACGGCATACCTCTTGTAAGCAAGAACTCGTTTAATTTCCATGTTTATCAGCTTGACCGTGTAGACGTGTTGCGTGGTCCGCAGGGTACGTTGTACGGCATGAACACTGAAGGCGGACTCATGCGTCTTTACTCTAAAAATCCGATTAATTATCAGGGTACCGACATCTCTGTGGGCATGGGTACCCACCTTTACCGTAATGTCGAGGCTGCCCACTACGGTAGGAGTGGTGATAATTTTGCATTCTCTGTCGCCGGATTTTATGGCGGACAGAACGGATTCTTCCGCAATTCGGTGACTGACCGGCGTGCAGATGTTTCAAACGAAGCCGGGGCGAAGACACGGCTTGTGTATAAATCAGGAACCCGCTTCACGGCCGACTTTACCGCCGATTATCAGTTCGCGCGGCAGAATGCTTTCCCGTACGGGCTTTTGGACCCGGCTTCGGGCGATGTCTCGTCGCCTGCCACCAACCGTCAGAACATGTACCGCAGGAACATGTTTAACACCGGACTTGGGCTGACGTACAACGCAGAGGGATATACGCTGACTTCGCAGACCAGTTATCAGTTTCTCGACGACTGTATGGACATGGACCAGGACTATCTTCCGCAAGACTACATGCACCTTAAACAGGAACAGCTCATGAATGCCATAACGCAGGAGTTTACGTTGAAAAGCGACGCGAACACCACATGGCGGCATACGTCGGGGCTGTATGGCTCTTATCAGTGGCTCAAGACGGAAGCGCCCGTATATTTTGATTCAGACTTTACCGGACAGTTGGCTTCGGGCATACAGACGGCAATGTATTCGGCCATACATACCGCGATGACCGAACAGATGATAGCGGCAGGCATGCCTCCGGCCCTGGCCGGG
>CALNFG010000078.1 GCA_939792625.1 uncultured Prevotella sp. | reverse complement strand
CCTGGGACCTCCAGATTATGAGTCTGTTGCTCTAACCAACTGAGCTAAAAGCCCGTCTCAACCACCGTGTGGTTAAGATTTCGTGTGCAAAGGTACGGTTATTTGTGGAAACTGCCAAATTTTTTTTGAAAAATATGACTTAAAACTGTAAAAATGTTGTGATGGAGAATAGAATCTGTCGTCATCGGACAGGCGCAAGGCTGGGCGGATACTTTTGGATGAGTTTGTAATGTGTTGATATTTAGGTTGTTACGAAAAGCTTACCTTTTGCTGGCCAAAAGGTAAGCTTTTAGGAGATGAAAGGTAAGCTTTTGCAGACCAAAAGGTAAGCTCTTGCGCCGTCATCGACGGCTTGCGCCTGTGGCGGCGGTGCGGATAAAAAGAAAGATTAGTTAAAAATATGTGAATATGAGTTGTGCGGACATGTATTTTCGGCTAATTATGCTAACTTTGCACTCAATTATTAATTAAAGCATTTGTTTTTATTAAATGAGCAACGAGATTAATCCGCTGTTCAGCAATCCGAGGGGGCTGACTGACAGCGAAGTGGTCAAGAGTCGCCAGGCGCATGGCGAAAATACGCTGACGCCTCCCAAAAGGACTCCGTTATGGAAACTTTACCTTGATAAATACAAGGACCCGATCATCAAGATTTTGCTTTTTGCTGCCGTGATATCGCTCTGCCTGGCGGTCATCCACGGTGAGTATATCGAAACGATAGGCATCATTCTGGCCATTGTTCTGGCCACCACGATAGGTTTCTGGTTTGAGATGGATGCCGCCAAGAAGTTCAACGTGCTGACGGCATTGGGCGAGGAGTCGCCCGTAAAGGTGAGGCGCGACGGCAAGGTGGTAGAGGTGGCCCGCAAGGACATCGTTGTAGGTGACGTCGTTATAATAGAGGTGGGTGACGAGATACCCGCTGACGGCACCCTGATAGAGTCTACCGACCTGCAGATTGACGAGTCGTCGCTCACGGGCGAGCCGATTATCACGAAGCACGCCGACCCCGAAAAGAACGACAGGGAGGCCACTTATCCGTCGACCAAGGTGCTGCGCAGCACGATGGTGATGAACGGCCGGGGAATGTATCAGGTCACCGAGGTGGGCGACGCCACGGAGATAGGCAAGGTGGCCCGCAGCAGCACCGAGATGACTTCTGTGAAAACCCCGCTCAACATCCAGCTCGACAAGCTGGCCAAGCTCATCAGCAAGTTCGGCATAGGCATATCTGTTGCGGCTTTTGTCATCTTCCTCGGCCGCGACATTATAAATGACTCTGAAGGCATCTGGGCGTCGGCCGACTATCTGCGCATGGCCGAGACCGTGCTGCAATATTTCATGATGGCCGTCACGCTGATAGTGATGGCTGTGCCCGAAGGCATGCCCATGGCCGTTACGCTCAGTCTGGCGCTCAACATGAGGCGCATGCTGAAGAACAACAATCTTGTGCGCAAGCTGCACGCATGTGAGACGATGGGTGCCGTGACTGTGATATGCACCGACAAGACGGGCACGCTGACGCAGAACAAGATGCAGGTGGCCGACATGCAGCTGTACGACAAGGACGAAGAGCTGTTCCGCTCGGCCATATCGCTTAACACCACCGCCCATCTTGACGGCGAGGGCGGCAAGGGCATCGGCAACCCCACTGAGGTGGCGCTGCTGCTGTGGCTGGAGAAAGGCGGAGCTGACTATAAGGCTCTTCGCCGCGATGAAGACATTGAGGCCCAGCTGCCGTTCTCTACCGAGCGCAAGTACATGGCCACGATTGGAAGGGCAGGGGGGCGCCGCGTTCTCATGATAAAGGGTGCGCCCGAGATAATAATGTCGTTCTGCGACATCAGCGAGGCCGCACGCAGCGAGATAACCGAGCGTCTGCGCGGATACCAGAATCAGGCCATGCGCACGCTGGCTTTCGCTTACCGCACGCTGGCTGACGGCGAGCAGGCCGACATGTCGGCCCCGGCATCAGGGCCTAAGCTGACGTTCCAGGCTGTGGCCGCGATAAGCGACCCGATACGTTCAGACGTGCCGGATGCGGTGAAGCAGTGTGTCAGCGCGGGAATAAATGTAAAGATTGTGACGGGCGACACATCGGCCACGGCCGTTGAGATAGCCCGCCAGATAGGTATATGGGACAAGACAACGCCCGCCGAGGCCCAGATAACGGGACCTGACTTTGCCGCCCTCAGCGACGAAGAGGCATACCGGTATGTTACGAAGCTGCGCGTGATGAGCCGTGCCCGCCCGACGGACAAGCAGCGGCTGGTAAATCTGCTGCAGAAGCACGGCGAGGTGGTTGCCGTGACGGGCGACGGCACCAACGATGCCCCCGCACTCAACCACGCCCACGTGGGTCTGTCTTTGGGCTCGGGTACGTCGGTGGCTAAAGAGGCCAGTGACATGACGCTCATCGACGACTCGTTCGGCAGCATTGTCAATGCCGTGATGTGGGGACGCTCGCTTTACAGGAACATCCAGCGCTTCCTCTACTTCCAGCTCATCGTCAACGTGACGGCCCTGCTGCTCGTGCTGGGCGGCTCGGTGATAGGTACGGATTTGCCGCTCACGGTCACTCAGATACTTTGGGTTAACCTCATTATGGACACCTTTGCCGCACTTGCGCTGGCATCGCTGCCGCCGTCGCGCGAGGTGATGCAGGAAAAGCCGCGCAAGCAGTCAGACTTCATCATCACCAAAGGCATGGCCCGCGGCATAGTCGGCATGGGCGTGCTGTTCTTCGCCGTGCTGTTTGCGTTCCTCATCCACTGCAACCAAAGTTCGGGTTCTCTCCATGTACACGAGCTGTCGATGTTCTTCACCACGTTCGTGATGCTGCAGTTCTGGAATCTGTTTAACGCCAAGGCGTTCGGCTCAAATCATTCGGCCTTCCACGCCTTCACTCATGACAACGGCCTTCTGCTCGTACTGATAATCATACTTGCGGGCCAGTGGCTGATAGTGACCTTCGGCGGCAGGATGTTCCGCACCGACCCGCTCTCTCTGCAGGAGTGGCTTACGATTATCGCCGGCACGTCGCTTGTGATGTGGGCAGGTGAGATATGGCGCGGAATAAAACGTCTGAAATGCAAGTAATTAAGAATATTATATTCGATTTCGGGGGAGTTCTCGTCGGACTCGACCGTGAGCGGTGCATCGGCGCTTTCGCGCGGATAGGTGCGGGTGCCGTGGCCGGTTACGTTGACGAGTGCCGGCAGGAAGACCTCTTCCACGACCTCGAAGTGGGAAATACAGATGTTGCCGGGTTTTGTGAGGCCGTACGCCGGGCCTGTCCCGGGTGTACCGCTTCCGACGAGGCTGTCTGCGATGCCTGGAACGCTCTGCTCACGGGCATTCCGCGCGACCGTCTCGACAAGCTGGCCGAGCTGCGTGGCGACTACCGGCTCGTGCTGTTGAGCAATACCAATCCGATACACTGGCGCAAGGCCGTTGCCGACTATTTCACGTCGGCGGGCCTTTCCGTCGGCGATTACTTCGAGCGGACTTTTCTTTCTTATGAGATGCACCTGCTGAAGCCCGGCGAGGAGATTTTCCGCCGGGTGCTGGCAGATTCGGGCATGGCAGCCGGCGAGACGCTCTTCATAGACGACTCGGCCGCCAACTGTGCCGCGGCGCGTCGTCTCGGCATAACGGCCATGCACGCCGGCAAGGGCGGCGAGTGGATTGACCTGCTGTGATGCCGGAGCGTAAGCGCGGAGTGTCTGCGGCCGTTGTTCAGTTTTTATTTATGCGATGAAACAATTTTCAGCTACAGTTAACAGTGATTTGTCCGACCGTATAGGCCCGTGTGTGGCCACAATCGGTTTTTTCGACGGCGTACACCGCGGTCATAAGTTCCTCATCGGTGGCGTTATGGACAGTGCCTCACGGCTCGGTCTGCAGTCAACGGTCATCACCTTCGACCGCCATCCGCGTATCGTGCTGCACAAGGACTACCGGCCGCGGCTGCTGACCACCTGCGACGAGAAGCTGAAGCTGCTCGCCGCGACAGGTGCAGATAACTGTGTGGTGCTTCATTTTGACGAGGCGACGGCCGCGTTGTCGGCATACGGTTTCATGAAAGACGTGCTGCGCTCACGCCTTAACGTGCGCATGCTTGTCACGGGATATGACAACCGTTTCGGCCATGACCGTGCCGAGGGCTTTGACAGCTATGTGGACTACGGGCGCGAACTGGGAGTCGACGTAGTGCGTGCCGAGGCTTTCACGCTCAACGGCGTGCAGGTCAGCTCGTCGGTGGTGCGCTCGTTTCTTTCCGCCGGCGAGGTTTCCATGGCCGCCATGTGCCTGGGTTATGAGTACAGTCTTGCCGGTACGGTGGTTGAAGGCTGCCGCGAGGGGCGCAGGCTGGGATTTCCCACGGCCAACATCGTGCCCGATGACAGCCTGAAACTCATTCCCGGCCCCGGCGTTTATGCCGTCAGGGTTGAGATTGACGGTGACGGCCGCATCATGCCCGGCATGATGAACATCGGCAGCCGTCCCACTTTCGGCGGTGACGGCATGACGCTCGAAGTCAACATCTTCGGCTTCAGCGGTGACATTTACGGGCATAACGTCAGTGTGAGCTTCTGCACACGCCTGCGCGACGAGCGCAAGTTCGGCTCTGCGGTAAAGCTGGCCGAGCAGCTGGCACACGACCGTGCCGAGGCCGAGGCCGTGTTGTCGCGGTAGGGTGGCCGGCCGGTGTCCGGGTATTATATGTTTTTCTTGACTTTTTGATTTTTTATGAAAAAGGCTTTATATTATTTGTTGGGCTTTGCTCTCATGCAGTTTTTCCTCACGTGGGCTGTCTATGCGGTGTGGCTGTTGGCCACGGGCCACAGCTTCGAGTTCGTGATGACCGTACTGGGCGGCGATAATGCCGGTGTCCTCACGTCGCCCATGTTTGTTTCGGGCTCGGCCGTGTCAAGTGCCGGCATATTGGGCGTATTTCTCTGGAGGCGCTGGGCTGTTGTGTCGCAGAATTATCTGCGCACGCGTCCGTGGGACGTTTTCTTCTGGTGTGTCGTGGCTTCGCTCGGCACGCTCATTCCGTCTGTATGGCTGCAGGAGCTGCTGCCTGACCTGCCTGACTCTATGACCGGGACGTTCAAGATGGTGATGAGCAACGACTACGGATATTTCGTGTTGTGCCTGCTGGTGCCTCTGGCTGAGGAAGTGGTGTTCAGAGGGGCCATCCTGCGTGCCCTGCTGGGCTGTTTTGACCGGCATTGGATTGCCATACTTGTGTCAGCGGCCATTTTCGCCCTTATACATCTCAATCCCGTGCAGATGCCTCACGCCTTTTTGTGGGGACTTTTCCTCGGCTGGATGTATTACCGCACGGGCAGCATTCTGCCGGGAGTGCTGGCCCATTGGGTCAACAACACCGTTGCTTACGTCGTGTATGTGCTGTATCCGCCGTCGGCAGACATGACTCTGAGCCAGCTCTTCGGCGGCAATCAGAACAGTGTTGTGCTTTCTCTGGTGTTCTCTTTGTTCATCCTGCTGCCCGGCATATATCAGCTCAACATGAGGATGAAACGGTAAAAGCAGGGAATGGCTATAATAAAAAATCAGAGTTCTGAATCTGAATTCAGAACTCTGATTTTTTATTATTAATGCTGTCGGGCCAGGTCCTCGCCCCAGTGTGTCACGGCCTCGCGTGCTTCGCGCTCCTGTATTTCGTGTGCTTTTTTGGGGTAGAATATCATTCTGAGCGACTGGTTGTAGTTAAAGTAGTTCCACATCCAGTTGAGCATTACCACCACTTTGTTCCTTACGCCGAGTATTGAGCGCAGGTGTACCACGAGCCACATCACCCAGGCCGCAAAGCCGCTGGTCTTTATCGTCGAGAACTCGGCCACGGCCTTGTTGCGTCCCACTGTGGCCATCGAGCCGAGATTCTTGTATCTGAACGGGCGCATGTCTTTGCCCTTCTCCAGCCGCCGTATGTTGTGTGCCAGATTCCTGCCCTGCTGTATGGCCACCTGTGCCAGTTGCGGATGGCCGTCGGGATAGTCTTCGTCGCCAATGACGATGCACTGGTCGCCTATGCAGAACACCGAGTCCATGCCCTCCACCCGGTTGAATCTGTCTACCTTTATTCTCTGTCCGCGGCCGAGATGTTCTTTGCTGAGGTTGCCCACGGGACTTCCTGCCACGCCGCTCACCCAGATAAACGTGCGTGTGGCTATCGAGCTGCCGTCGGCCAGAATCACCTTGTGGTCGCGGTAGTCTGTGACCATCTTGTTGAGCAGCACGTTTACGCCCATCTTACGCAGGAATTTCTCCACCGCCGCCGACGATTCGTGCGACATTCCTGACAGCAGGCGGTTGCCTGCCTCTATGAGATAGATGTTCATCAGGCTCGGGTCAAGGTCCGGATAGTCGTGCGGCAACACCGTGCGCTTCATTTCCGACAGCACTCCGGCCACTTCAACGCCCGTGGCGCCTCCGCCGACAATCACCACGTTGAGCAGTTCCTGCTGTTCTATCTTCGTGGCGCAGGTTATGGCCCGCTCTATGTTTGCCAGTATTGCGTTTTGCAGCCCCATTGCCTCCGACACGGTTTTCATGGGCATGGCTTCGGCCTCCACGTTCTTGTTGCCGTAGAAGTTGGTTGTCGTTCCGGCTGCCAGCACGAGATAGTCGTAGTCCACTTTGCCTATGGATGTCTGTATTATTTTCTTTTCGGGATAGATTGCGCGCAGTTCCGCCATGCGGAAATACACGTCCTTGCTGTGCTGGAAGATTTTGCGGAAAGGAAAAGATATCGAGCTTGGCTCCATTCCCGCCGATGCCACCTGGTATATCAGTGGCGGAAACTGATGATAGTTGTTGCGGTCGATGAGTACAATCTGCATTCCTGAGTGCTTCAGCCTGTTTGCCACTTTCAGTCCGCTGAAGCCGCCGCCCACAATGACGACACGTTTCTTTCCTCCTTTTTCGATGTTCAGACTCATGCTTGTGTTTTTTAGCTAAAAATAAACGATACTACTAAGACTTTGGCAAAGTTACCTGTTTTTATGCTAAAGCATGAGCTGATGATTTCATATTTTGCGGCATTTACATGATTTCTTGACTTAGGTAAAGGCCGCCTTGTCTGTCATGTTTGCGCCGTCCTGTCTTTCTCGCCGCCGTTTATGTTTTTGCGTATGATGTTCATCTTGTTGATGCGTTCGGCCGAGAAAGTGCGTTCGTGCCGGTCAACGAAGTCGAACAGCACGAACGCACGCTCCAGAATCTCCGAGCGAAAGGGCTCGCTCATGCTGTCGGCCTCGGCATAATACAGCTCGGCCAGCATGCTGATGCGGCTCAGGCGCTCGTCTTTGGGATATCTTTCAAACCAACGCATTATGTCGTCAAGCGAGGCTGTGTGGAAGAACGCGCTGTCGCCCAGATACATCTTGAACATCCGGCGGACGGCCTCCTGGCGGTCTTTTGCCTCGTCTTTCTCCAGCAGCCGCTGCAGGGCAGCCATAAATTCGCGTATCAGTCTCTGTATGTAGTCACGTTGCAGCATAGGTCGTAATTAGCGGTCAGTCAGTTGTTTTCACATACATATTCGTACAGTTTCCTGTAAAACGGGTGCCGCGTCATGGTCGGCACGTCGCCCGTTATTATCAGTTTCATGCGTGCCCGTGTGATGGCCACGTTCATGCGGCGCAGGTCTGACAGGAAGCCTATCTGTCCGTCGGCGTTGGCGCGCACGAGAGATATCACGATGATGTCGCGCTCCTGTCCCTGGAATCCGTCCACAGTGTTGACCGATATCAGGCTGCGGTAGGGCTTGAAGAACTCCTTTTTGCGTATCATCTTGCGCAGCAGCTGCACCTGTGCGCGGTAAGGCGATATTATGCCTGTGTCGATGCGCTCTTCAAGAATGCGCGTCTTGCCTATTTTCGTGAAATATTTCTCCAGTACGTTGAGCGTCAGTTCGGCTTCGGCGCGGTTGATGCGGCCGAAGTTCTCGCCCACAAATTCCTCCCGTCCATCCGTCTCTGATGTGTCTATCCACGTCATGGGGTTGTCCAGGTCGAGTATTCCGCGGTATTTGATTTGCGGTGCCGCCTCCACCATGCCGCCGTAAAACCAGTCGCTCGAGAAGCGCATTATCTGTTCGTTCATGCGGTATTGCGTCTTCAGCAGAGTCACCGTTTCGGGCTTCTGCTTCACGATGCGCTCCATCAGCGTCGTGCCCAGTCCGCCGCGCAGTGCGGCGATGCTCTTCACCGTGGGCGGCAGCTGGCAGTGGTCGCCCGCCAGAATCACCCTCGACGCCCGCCTTATGGCTATCCAGCAGGCGGCCTCGAGCGCCTGTGCCGCCTCGTCGATGAACAGTGTGCCGTACTTCTGTCCGGCCAGCAGCCTGTTGGCGCTGCCCGTCAGAGTTGAGGCTATCACCCGCGCCTCGCCGAATAGCTGTGCGTTGATGCGTATTTCAAGTTCGGTGGCGCGGCTTTTCAGGCGTTCTATTTTCTGGTGAAAGCTTTCGTCGCGCCGCCGGTTGCGGTTTTGTCTCAGTTTTCTTATTGTTTCGCGTATGCTCCACAGCTGCGGATAGTCGGGGTGGTCGGCAAAGCGCCGTTCGTAGGTGAACGACAGCATCTTGTCGTTCACTTTCGTCGGGTTGCCTATGCGCAGCACGTTCACGCCGCGGTCTGTCAGCCGTTCGCTTATCCAGTCGACGGCCATGTTGCTCTGTGCGCACACCAGCACCTGATTCTCCCTGCGCAGCGTCTCGTATATAGCCTCCACGAGGGTCGTCGTCTTGCCCGTGCCCGGCGGACCGTGTACTATTGCCACGTCTTTGGCTCTCAGCACGTTGTTCACCGCCTCCTCCTGCGCCGCGTTGAGCCAGGGAAAGCGTATCGGGTCAAACGAGAAAGTCTCCGCCTTCTGTCTTGAGGCGAACAGGTCGCGCAGGTAAGCCAGACGGTTGCCTTTGGCGTTGATTACGCGGTCGAGCGCGTCGAACATCAGCTTGTATGTCGTCTCGTCGAAAAACATCTGCACACCCACGTTTTCCGTGGTCTGCAGTCCGGTCAGCGGCGCACTGTCGGCCACCACCACCACCATTCTGTCGCCGTCAACATAGCTCACCGTGCCCGTGAACAGCAGCTTCGCCCCTTTGTCTTTCCCGTTGTTGTTCTGCCGTTCGGTGAAGAACACCACCGGGCGTCCGTATTCAAAGTTGTGTTCAATCTCCGTGTCCTGCGTGCGTGTCACCTCCACCGCCTTCTGGTTTAGCGAGTTGTAATAGGTCTTTCCGACGCTTACCGGAAACCAGGCGTCGCCCCGTTTCACCTTGCGCTGCAGGCCCATGGCCTCAGTCTGCCGGCGGAACTCCTCTTTCTCGCAGTTGTATTCAATTTCGAGCAGCAGGCGCTGTTGCCTCAGATACTGCACGGGTGATGATGAGTAATTATCCACAAGTGCAAAGATAATTCATTTTTTGCAAACAAGCAAATAAGTTGACAAGCAGACAAGTTGACGAGCAGACGAGCAGACAAGGAGATTTGCCCCGGTGATAAGCTCTCACGGTTCCTCTCAGTTCTTCTCAGTTCCTCCCGGTCCTCCCATTACTCTCAGCCCTCTCAGCCTTCTCCTTCCACCTCTCATACTTCTCAATCACCTCTGTTCCGTTGGAGTTATACCAGCTGTATCCGTTGCGCCGTTCGTATCCTATTTCCGACACGTCGTAGCGTTTCACTCCGTCCCGGTCGCAGAAGAAGGGGCGGTTGTCCTCTATCGTGTAGAATCTTGCCCACAGCGGCTCGCACGCGGCGTCCTGCGGGCACGGCGCCATGCGGTAGTCTTTCTTGCCGTCGGCATTGGTAAACCACTCGAAACGCAGCCCCGTTATCATGCTTTTCTTAAACCACGCCACGGCATCCTCCACACACTTCCTGATTTCAGCCGAAGGGTGGGGCAGCGACATCAGGAACAGCACTATGTCGTCGCTCTCGGCTCCGCTCAGCGACGCCAGCTCGTAGGCCCGCGCGTTGGCCGGCAGCAGCGTGTGTTCGTCGTGCTGCGCACACCACACCGTCTTCCGCCCGTCCTGCACCACCTGAGTTTTCAGTATGCAGTCCACGCCCCTGTACATAGCCC
>CALNFG010000077.1 GCA_939792625.1 uncultured Prevotella sp. | reverse complement strand
TGTAGGAGCATCCTTAGAAGTACTCAATACTACAAAGCTCTCGCCTGTCTGAGCAAGCATCATCGGCTGCAACAGCTCGTTTGCGTTGTTGATAAGCTTGATTGCTGCATTATTAGCTCTGTTCAGGTAATCAAGTATCTGATCCTCAATGTCGTCAACAGTATTGCCTATGTCATTAATCTGTTGAAGTTGGTCGATAAGATCATTAACTTGATCGATCTGGCCCTGAAGATTTTCTACGAACTCATTCAAATCCTGCTGAACACTACCCTGAAGTACTTCATTAATTGCATCTGTAATATCAATCTTGTCATTTATTGTTACAGTATTACCATTTTCATCAGTACCGGTCAACTCAACATCGACAAATACATTCTCAACAGGATCTATTGTTATTGAGCCTATTGTTATATCTTCCCAATCTTCAAGATCAAATGTAGGAAGAGCATCATGGATCTTATCAAACATGTCACCAATGATATTCTCCATTGCATCCAGACCCGGAACTTTCTCTATTTCAAAGTCCTTTGCAAAGGCATAGCCCAAAGGCTTAACTGCTGTTGCAGCAAGTGAATACTGAGAGTAAATGGCACGTTCACCGGCCTCATCCTTCCACGGGAACTTAACAGCGTTGGCATCGAGAATGTTAGAACACAGACTGTAAACAGAAGAAACAAGTCCCGTAACATCAACATTACCGTTATTGCGGATTGCATCATAAGCATCTTTCAGTTCATCCTTCAAACCTCTCAGGTCCTCATAAGAGATTCTCGGAGTAACACCATAAACAGAATCAAGACCCACCGTAGCCTGAGCCTCATAGAAGCCGTTTTCAGCTGCTCTTGTGTAGCCAAAGTTAAGAACTTTGTCAGAACGCTTCAAAGAAGAGAGCTTAACACCAGACTCTACATCCTGGCTGTTTACGAGATATGCCTGTGCGCCAGTTGCATTATAGGTATTCGGGTTGATAGTCAGATAGAGAGTACCTGCGTTACCGGGCTGTCCGTCGCGAGAAATGATACGGAGATCATCACCGGGCTTAACATTCTCAAAACCTTCTCCAAGAAGAACGTTCAGATCCTCATCAGTAAGAACGGTTCTGTCTGTACCGAAAGCATAATAGCTGCTACGTGAAGACGGGAACTCGAAATACTTAACATCATCACCATAATAAGCAGCAAGAACATTGCTGGTTATACCCAAAGGCAGAGAGAATGAGCCGAATACAGGATTCGTTGTTCCCTGAACAATTACGCTTGTGATATATTTGTTAAGAAGGCTCTCAAGCAGACCGAGACGGGTGTTAAGGTCGTTAGTTACAGTTGCGAGTGAATCAACGCGAGCATTTACAGCTGTAATTTTGTCAGCCAGTTCCTGATCTGCAGTCTGATAAGCTGCAACAACATCAGCAAGTGTACCGTCGTATGAGCCTTTAACGAGATCGAGCTGCTCATCAAGAACATCCTGCAGGCTCTTCCATGTGCCGTCAGTATTTCTCAGACCGGCAGCCACAGCCTCCTTGAAAGCAGAGAAATCGTCACCGAGAACATCTTCGAGGCTGTCAACACGTGCAGAATCCATCTTGGCACGGGCAACGGCAGCGGCAGCATTCTCAGTGGCAGTGGCGATACCGTCTTCCCAAATCTTCACTTTGTCGGCATCGATAAGAGCCTGAAGAGCAGCAATGGCTTCCTCATTGGCAGAAACACGTGCAGCCAGATCAACAGCTGCACTTATCTGTCCCTCAACTGTTGTGATGCGCTCGGTAAGAGCATCGAGGTCGTTACCGTGTTCGGTCAATGTATTGTTAATTTCAGTGATGCTGGTATTGATATTAGAAACAACAGCCTCGAGAGAAGCGATACGGCCGTAAATAGTGTTACGGGTTGCATCGTCAGTTGCATTACCAAGCTCACTTCTGAGATTGGCGATTTCAGTTTCAAAAGTTTCCCTTGCGGTCTCAAGAGCTTTCACCCTTTCCTCCAAACCGGAAACCTGTGCATTCACAGCGTCAGACACACTCTCAAGCTTTCCGTTAAGGTCGGCATAGTTGTCCTCCTCCGTGTCTTTACAAGAAACGACAGATCCGACGGTCACTGTAAACAACAGTGCCATCAGAAACACATCAATAATCTTCTTTTTCATTTGACATTTTGTTTTTAGTTATTAATAAATTAAATCAATCATCTAGTTTACATTGCTACGTATTTTTTACCGGATTTTGGTGCAAAGTTATAAAAATTATTCTAAGCAAGCAAGCAAAAACTACAATTTATTTTACAGCACAGCCAATAAAGACATATTAACAAGGCTTTTTAAACAAAAGGTAATATTTTTATAAAAACTTCACGGCGACACTTTGTCACAAATGTAAGAAAAGCGGAAAAGTGCAAGGCGGTACGTATGCGGTCACAATATTGATATAAAGAGTGTAAAAAAGAGGTTTAACTGTTTTTATTTTTTACAGAAATCTTTTATGGGAAAAGCTGTCAGTCATTTGTTAACGCTTTGAAAACACATTCCAATCCATTTAACAAAAAAATCAAAACAGTTCCTTATTAATAAATAAGGTGTAAGTCCAAACATGCAAAGGCGCAAGTGCGAACATAAGCAAATACTGCCAATGTATGCATGCATTATCGTTATTTATTGTAACTTTGCAGCCGTATAAAAGGATAACAAAAATTATGCCAAGCATCAATGACATGACTGTAGGCTCGCCTACACGTGACATCATCAAGTTTGCCGTTCCGCTTGTGGGCGGCTACATTCTGCAACAGATGTACTTAATAATCGACGCGGCCATAGTGGGCCGGTTTATAGGAGTAGACGCTCTCGCGGCTGTCGGAGCCTCGTCGTCGATCATGTTTCTCATCATGGGCTTCTGCAACGGCTCATGCGCGGGATTCGCCATACCCGTGGCGCAGGAGTTCGGAGCAAAAGACTATTCAAAGATGCGCGCATACGTGGCCAACGCGCTGCGCATAGTAGCTGTGATAGCGGCCGTGATAACCATTGTGACGGCCATATTCTGCGAGCGTATATTGAAGATTGTGAATACGCCTGAAGACATTTTCCGCGATGCATACATATTCCTGCTGCTCAACTTTCTGGCCATTCCCTTCACGATGGCTTACAACATGCTGTCGGGCTTCATACGCTCGCTGGGCGACTCGAAACAGCCTTTTTACTTCCTGATAGCGGCGTCAGTGTTCAACATAATACTCGACTTCATCCTTATTATAGGTCTGGGCATGGGTGTCGAGGGTGCCGGAATAGCCACGATGACGGCGCAGGCCTTCGCCTCGCTGCTGTGCTGGCTGTACATCAGGAAACACCTGAGACTGCTCATACCGCAGGGCGAAGAGCGTGCGTATGACGACAAGAAAACAGGCCGCCTGCTGATGAACGGCATACCGATGGGCATGCAGTTCTCGATAACGGCCGTCGGCGTGATAATGCTGCAAAGCGCAAACAACGCACTGGGCACTGTCTACGTGGCATCGTTCACGGCGGCCATGCGCGTGAAATACCTGTTTACGTGCGTATTCGAGAACATCGGTGTGGCCATGGCCACTTACTGCGGACAGAACATCGGAGCGAAAAAGATAGAGCGGATAAAGCTCGGAATATGGTCGGCGGTAAAGATTACGGCCGTATATTTCGCCCTCACGATGCTCGTGATATATCCCTTTGCCGACGAGATGATGCTGCTGTTCGTTGAGAAAAGCGAGAGCGGAATAATCAGCAATGCCGCCATGTACATGCGCATATCCAGCTATTTCTTCCCGGCACTGGGGCTGCTCACCATTCTGCGCTACAGTCTGCAGGGGCTGGGATACTCAAATCTGTCAGTACTGTCGGGCGTGATGGAGATGATCGCCCGCTGCGGCGTAAGCCTGTGGATGGTGCCCACGTTCATGTTTCTCGGCGTATGCTACGGTGACCCCACGGCTTGGGTGGCAGCCGACATTTTTCTCGTTCCGGCAGTATATCTCGTCTACAAAAGACTGAGGAGGAAACAGATTGAAGCGGATACCATTTTAGCAAAAACCGAGCCAACATCACCCGCATGACAAAAAATATTGCTGCAAACAGCAAAAAACGGCCTGAAAAATTTTGCAGTTCGAAAAAAAGCTGTACCTTTGCACACCGTTAAGGATATGGCTCCGTAGCTCAACTGAATAGAGCATCTGACTACGGATCAGAAGGTTACAGGTTTGAATCCTGTCGGAGTCACACGAAAGAACGCCAAATGGTAAAATTCCGACCATTTGGCGTTCTTTTATTAAGAAACCGGACAAGCATAAACAGGCACCGCCCGCTACGCTAATTCGGGTGCAAAACAATCATTTTCCATACCGTTATCAAACAAAACAGACGCTCATAATCCATCAAACCGGAAAGAACTTGTAAACACCTGACAATCAACATCTTAAAGAACGCAAGGCAAAAGGTAAGCTTTCAGCTTGCAAAAGACGGTCTTTTGCAAACCAAAAGATAAGCTTCGGGCCGCTAAAAGGTAAGCTTTCGGAAAACGTGAAAAAAGACTGCTGTCCACACGCCTTAAACTGATAAGAAACGGAAAACAGCCGGAATGCAGCCGAGAAACAACGACAGACATGCCCGACATGTACAAACGAAACAAATATTTTTATGCTTCATGAATTTTATTTTACATTTATTTTAATAATACATACTTTTTCTTTAACTTTGCAATCACACATCCGATAACATATCCCGCGGTGTAAGCCTTTGCCGAAACGCTCAATGCCGGCCCGCGGACAAACTGATAATATCATGAGAAAGCTACTATCCTTATTGTTGTTGGCACTTGTCGTGGCTGGATGCAACAACAAGAAATCTGCCGAAGAACTGTTTAAAGAAACCGCCTCAGGAGTAGTGGTGGTACTGAACGAATTTTACTATGAGCTGAAACTTCCCAATGGTAAGTCTCTTTACTTCACCGGACTTGACGAAGAGGGCGACATCGACGGACTTACGGCCGACATCGAAGACGCCATAAAGAACAGAAACATAATAACGGGCACGGCATTCTTCGTTGGTACGGATGGCACACTGATGACCAACAGGCACGTTGCCAGGCCGTCCATCGACGCCGTGACGGTCCGCCGGAGCATGATAAGATTCATGAAAGCGCTGAAACAATATATCACGGAAGAAATGGTGTCGCTGTCACAGCAGTATGACGCGCTGGAGAATGAGAAGAACAACTGTTCATTTGTTGACTATTACGGATTCATGCACGTTGACCAGAACAGGCTTGCCCAGCTGAACATGCAACAGGCCGAGCTGAGCAGACAATTCAACGAGTTAAGCGCCTCAAGAGAAGGCATAGACGACAACATCGACCCTGAGGGCATAAAGATAACGCCCGTGTGCAGACTCGGCATAGCCTATAACGACACTTACGTGACATCTGTAAATGACTTTACGGAAAAAAATCCGTGCGTGGTGGTACGCACGTCTGACAAGGAAGACGTCGACCTTGCTCTGCTGCAGCTGAAAAACAAGAAGACACCCGAAGGAGCATACGTATTCAAGATGTATGGCGAAGACGACAGCAAAGGCGGCATAAACCGGCTGTTTGCTGACAAGAGCAATGACGGCAGGCTGAAGATTGACCAGCAACTGTACATGATAGGATATAACGCGGGACTCGTACTGGCCAATACCAAACAAGGCATAAAGGTGCAAATGACCAGCGGCAAAGTGACCCAACTGCCCGACGGACAGCGCCTGCTGTACAGCATTCCTACCCTGCAAGGCTCAAGCGGCAGCCCGGTAATCGATGAATACGGCAATCTCGTGGCCGTAAACTTTGCAAAATTAGGCACAACCGACAATTTCAACTTCGGCATTCCGGCCGAACGCATAAAGGAATTTATCGGCAAGTAAAACAATGTTCCGCCCGTACAGAAGAAACGTCGGGCCATAAAAATCCGCCCGTCCTTGCTTTTCCCGCAGGAAAGCAAAGACGGGCGGACGATTTATCATTCAGATGAAATGGCGTGCCCCGTCACCACATCTTGCTTATCAGACCGAGTTTGGTATTTTCGATAAACTCGACCAGATGGCGCACCTCAGGTCCGTCAGGCACCTGCTCTCTGACCTGGCGCACTGAATCGAACACACTCGACTGTCCGTGGAACACCAGACGGTAGGCATTGGCGATATGGTCCTGCACCTTTTTATCCACACCGTGCATGCCGAGAATCGTCGCGTTGACACCTCCGTACTTAACGGGATTATCGCTCGCGATGATGTACGGCGGCACGTCGCGGCTGAGACGGCATCCACCCTGAATCATTGAGCCGCGCCCCACACGCACGCCGGCATTGGCAATAACGTTTGAAGAGAAGATCACGGCATTCTCAACGATGCAGTCGCCGGCGAGCTTGGTACCGTAACCGAAAACACAGTCGTCGGATATCTTTGCGTCGTGCGACACATGCACACCTTCCATGAACGAGTTGCGGTTTCCTATCTCGGTCTTGCCGCTGCAGAATGTGGCACGGTTGATCACCACATTCTCACGGAATGTATTATCGTCGCCGATCACCAGCTGCGATGCGTCGCCGCAATAATTGAAGTCTTGCGGAACGGCACCCAGCACAGTGTTCTGAAACACAGTGTTGCCGCGTCCGAGACGTGTTCCGTTCATTATGCTGACATACGGATAGATGACACAGTCGTCACCGATGACAACATCGCCCTCTATGTAAGCGAAAGGATAAATAGTAACATTCTTTCCGATTTTCGCCTTCGGGTCTATTTCTGCTTTTGGACTTATCATATTGTTTAATTTTTATCGGTTATAAGGTTGTGGGGTTTATGGTTATAAGGTTGTGGGGTTTATGGTTATACGGTTGCGGGGGTTACGTTTCCCGCCGTACAACCCTGTGACCTTATAACCGCACAACCCCATACTTTAGTCTCTTCCGCCGCCGAGAGCATAATACAGGTTGACGACAGCCTGCATCTTATAGAAGTCATCCTGCACTTTAGACAGTTCGGCATTGAGCAGAGACTGTTGTGCCGTGATTACTTCAAGATATGTGCTGCCACCCATATTGAAAAGGTCTTTCGTGTATTCCACGCTCTTTGTCAGACTCTCGATCTGCTTCTGCTCAAGCTTGCTCTTCTCGTCGGACGAGTTATAGAGTACGAGCGCGTTGCTCACCTCGCTGCCCGCAGAGAGTATGGCATTCTGCCATGTGTTGTAAGCCTGCTCCTGTGTTGCCTTGGCAACTTTCAGCTGAGCTACCAGCTGGCCGTTCTGGAAGATAGGCTGCACAAGGCTTCCGATGGCGCTCAACAGCCACTTGCCGGGATTCACTATGCCGCCGTTGCTGTTGGTGAATGCGCCCGAGCCGCTGATTGTGATGTTGGGATAGAATTTCGAGCGGGCCGTCTGCGTGTCATAGAAGCACTGTGCGAGATTCATCTCGGCGTAATGAACGTCCGGACGGTTGTTGAGCAGCTGCAGGCTTACGCCGGTGCTGAACTCCGTCGGCAGCGACTGATTTTCCAGTTTGCCGCGACCTATGGTCTGTGCGGGTTGTCCGAGCAGCAGCGAGAGTGAATTTTCTGTCTCGCGAATCTGACGCTTCAGGTCGGCAGCCTGTGCAAGTACCGAATAGTAATTGGCCTCTGCAGTCTGCACTCCCGTCTCCTTGCCGTTGTCAAGCTCTTTCTGCAGCTTCATCATGTCCCAGGTGTCTTTGGTCAGCCCGGCCATGTTGTTCACTATTTCGAGCTGCCTGTCGAGCATCAGGAGCGTATAATAAGCATTTGCAATGTTGGCGATAAGATTGGTCTTGACAACAAGCTGATAGTCCTTGGTTGCCAGCAGAGCCATCTGTGCGCTGCGTTTCTGGTTCAGGAGGTTGCCGAAAAGGTCAATGCTCCAGCTCGCGTTGATGGGCAGCGAATAAGTCTTGGAGGCCTTGCTGCCGTCCCACGAAGATATTGTCCCCTGCGGAGAGAACGTAAACGAGGGCACAAACGCCAACTTAGCCACAAGCAACTGGTCCTCAACCATCTTGACGTTGAGCGCCGCGTTGAGCAGGTCGGTGTTGTGAGAAAGGCCCTGCTCTATGAGCGCCTGCAACTGCGGGTCGGTGAAGACGCTGCGCCACGGCAGATTGCCGAAGCTCGTAGTGTCGGTGACGGCCAGAGTGTCTGTGTTTGAAACGGCATCACGCACAATGCCGGTCGTGTTCACTTCCGGGCGTTCGTACTTGTTATAGATTCCGCAGCTGCTCAGAAGAGCAGCGGCGGAAACCATTATCAATATATTACTTCTTTTCATCATTGTTGTCATTTTTCGTGTTATCAATCCGGCGTGTGTACTGCAACAGCTCGGTGTCAACGGCTGCGTTGTCATCGTCGAACTCAAGAGGCTTAACCTTCTCCTGCAAGTATTGGAAGATGTAGAATAGTGCCGGAACGACCATAATCTGGCAAAGCATACCGATAAGCATACCGCCGATGGCGGCTGCACCGATGGTCATGTTTCCGTTATAGCCTACGCCGATAGGGATAAGCAGCGGCGCAAGACCGATGATCATGGCCAACGAGGTCATCAGGATAGGACGCAGACGGGCACTTGCACCAAGCACGGCCGCCCACGACAGAGCCATACCCGTGCGTCGGCGTTCGAGTGCGAACTGCACGATAAGGATGGCGTTCTTGGCAAGAAGTCCGATAAGCATAATCAATGCAATCTGCATGTAGATGTCGTTCTGCTTTCCGAACAGGTCGGTGAAGATGAACGCACCGGCAATACCGAACGGAATGGACAAGATAACCGACAGAGGAACGAGATAGCTCTCGTACTGCGCACTCAGAATCAGGTAAACGAAGGTGAGACACAGGGCGAAGATTATTATCGTAGAGCTGCTCGACTCCTGCTCCGAACGTGTCAGACCTGAGAACTCGTAACCGAATCCGGTGGGCAGCGTTGTGCTTGCCACTTCCTCTACGGCACGTATGGCGTCACCCGAAGAGTAGCCCTCAGCCGCAGTAGCGTTGATGTCGATAGAGGTAAACAGGTTGAAACGGGCAATCTCCTGCGGTCCGTAGACACGCGTCATCGAGACGAACTCATTGATAGGAGCCATGCCGTTGCTTGTGCGCACGTATACATTGTTCATGCTCTTTATGTCTTCGCGCATCTTCGGGTCAGCCTGTATCATTACACGGTAAAGCTTACCGAACGAGTTGAAGTTAGAGGCATACAGACCTCCGTAATATCCCTGCATGGCAGTGAGGACGGTGTTCGGGTCAATGCCGCTCTGCTTACACTTCTCAACGTTTACGTCAATCATGTACTGCGGGTACTCAGAGTTGTATGAAGTCATGGCCGTTGCTATCTCCGGACGCTTGTTAAGCTCGGCAAGGAAGTTCTGTGTTATCTTGAAGAAGTTGTTCACATCACCTCCCGTACGGTCAAGCATAGAGAACGTCAGACCGTTGGTGGCAGAGAAACCTTGCACCATAGGCGGCTGGAAGGCCAGAATCTGTGCGCCCTTTATGGCTGCTGTCTGCTTGTAAATCATACCCAGCACCATCTGCGAACCCATGCTGTGAACGTTGAAGTACTTCATGAATCCCTCTTCCTTGTCACGCTCCTCGAACGACTTCAGCTTGATTACGAACGTACCCTGGTTAGAGCCTTGTCCTGAAATGAAGTTGTAACCGGTGATGCGCAGACGGTTTTCGATAGCCGGATTGGTGGCAAGCATGGAGTCAACCTGGTCCATAATCTCGTTTGTCTTCTCAAGAGATGTACCGGGAGCGGTTGAAACCGTACAAAACACCGTACCCGTATCCTCATCGGGCACGAGACCTGTCTTGGTGTTCATTGCCGTGAACACAAGAGCGGCAACACCCACAATCACGGAGATAATGGCGATAACCGGCTTCTCGACAAGCTTGCGCACGCCTTTGGTGTACTTGTCCTGCACCTTGCCGTAAGCACCGTTGAACGCAGCATGGAAGCGGTCGAGCCAAGACATCTTGCGCGGCGAGCCGTCTTCGTTCTTCGGTTTCAGCAATATGGCACACAGCGCAGGCGACAGCGTAAGCGCGTTAAGAGCCG